>CAZTPH010000158.1:0-1396 GCA_964614705.1 uncultured Coxiellaceae bacterium | reverse complement strand
CTATCAATCTCCAAATTTCCTAACAAATATTCATAGGGGATATCTGCATATTTAAACACTTCACGTATTTTTAAACTTAAAGTATGTAAAAATTCATTAAAAGCTATTTCGTGATTTACCCCACTTCTAATAGGCAAAGTATTAGCAAAAAAACCCATGGTATTGCTAACAGCTGGCATATCTCTATTGGCCGTTACTGTACCAACTATTATATCACGATCAGCAGAATATTTACTTAAGAGAATAAAATAAATAGCAAGCAAAGTAACATACAATGACGTTTTATGCTGCTTAGATATTTCTCGTAATAATTTGACTTTGGCTAAATCTAATTCCACTATATGTGCAGCACCATTATTCGTTTGTTTTTTTAATCTTGGCCGATCAAAAGGAAAATTAATTGTCCTGGGAGAATCTTTGAGATACTCTTTCCAATATAATAAATGCTTTGCATACTTATTTTTCTTAACCATCTCCATTTGGTGATAAGAATAATCTCGATAAGTCCATTCTAAGGGAGTTAACTGCCAAGATTGTTTATCCTTTAATTGCTGATAGACTGTAAAAATAGATCTCATCATTATTCCCATAGAAACCCCATCAAATACAGCATGATGGACCACAAAGGAAAAAATATGATTTTTTTCTCCTAACTTAAATAATTTAAACTTGATCAGAGGAGCTTTTGCAAGATCAAAAACAGTATTAGCTAAATTTAACAAGGACTGATCAAGTAGCTGGTAACGCAGGTTAGCTTCCTTGATCGCAGTTAAATCAGCATACTCAAACAATAAAAAATCTTTATCAATAATTTTTTGTAACAGCACACCGTCTTTATATTCAAAATAAGTTCGCAAAACATCTTGGTGTTGGATAATAACCTCTAAACTACTCTTTAAAATATTGATGTCAATTTGTCCCTTGATTACAAAAGCAGTTGGTATATTATAGACAATCTGGCTATCTAAAAGCTTATTAAAAAACCAAAATTTCTGTTGGCCATACGTAGCAATTGTTAAATCGCTCATTTTCGTTTTGTCACTAGATATTTTGGCTCCGTATTGTAACAATGTAGCAACTATCTCTTCACGACAACAATTGATAGCAAATATTAGCGGCGTTAAACCACCTTCATTAGTAATTTCTAAATCAACTAAATTATTAGTTATTAATTCCAATACTTTTTTATGATCGTTTGCTTCAATCGCAACAAAAAGCAGATCAAAATTACTTTTTAACATAATGCAGAACCTTTATATTTATCTAATAAACTTCTCGTATTTTGACTAGCCAATTGCAACGCAATATCATCTAATTTTGCACCATAATTCAACAATAAATCCACCATATCATAATTGTCATTAACCAAAGCAAAATAAATCGGCAACATATTCAT
>CAZTPH010000157.1:0-3194 GCA_964614705.1 uncultured Coxiellaceae bacterium | reverse complement strand
GCGCCATGATAAATGGCAAAATCCTTACTCTTAGGATCAACTAAAACCGGCTTATTCAATTCTCTAGCAAGGGTAATTAATTTTTTACTGTACAATAAAGACCCTTTACCATAGTCAGATAAAATTACCAGATCACTTTTCGCTAATTTGTCACGATAAAGATCCAAAAATAGATCTTCCTGCCAATTGGAAAAATGCTTCTCAAAATCTAACCTGATCAACTGTTGATTGTGACCCATTACTCGCAATTTACTAATGGTTGGAAAATCGTCTAATCGTATCAAACTGCTATTAATACCTTCGCTAACCAAAATGTCTTCAATGATATCTGCAAATTGATCTTTTCCAACTAATCCCAATAAAGTAACTGCTGATCCTAAAGCTTTAACATTAGAAGCCACATTGGCGGCGCCACCCAATCTATCTTCGAATTTATTGACATTGACCACTGGCACTGGAGCTTCTGGAGATATGCGCGCAACACTACCGCTCCAATAACGATCAAGGATAATATCACCTACCACTAAAACCTTAGCTTTTTCAAATTCAGGTATATTTATTTTCATAATGTAAACCTGCTTCGTGATTCAACAACCACTCTTTGATTTTTAACGCTCCACGCAAATTTCCACAATAACCACCTATGCCTCTAGCAGCAACAACTCGATGACAAGGAATAATAATAGGCAATGGATTTCTCCGACAAGCATTCCCAACTACCCGAGGAGATGTACCAATTTGTTTGGCTACATCACCATAACTAACAACCGTACCGTATGGGATTTTGATTAATGCACGCCAAATTTTTTTTTGTAAATCGGTTCCGTGAAGATCAAGTGGCAGTTCAAACTGCCAAGCAGGATCTGAAAAATATTTATTAAGCTGAAAAACAACTTGGTTAAATAAAGGATCTTTGCGATTAGTTGAAGCCCTACCGACAGAATTAGTAAAATTCAAAGAAGTGATCCTGCTATCTTGTAGAACAACCACTACCTTGCCTACTTTGGTACTTACGAATCCAGTATATTTAGGCAACTTCTTTGTTTTCACTATCTTTTCGCTCTAACTTCTCGCGAATTCTAGCTTTACGTCCAGAAAGATCGCGCAGATGATACAGCTTCGCCTTACGTACATCACCTCGGCGAACTAGTTTAATACTTTCAATTTGTGGGCTATAGGTCTGAAAAACCCTCTCTACTCCCTCGCCATGTGACATCTTGCGCACAGTAAATGAAGAGTTAATTCCGCGGTTTTTCTTAGCAATAACCACACCTTCGTAAGCTTGTAAACGCTCGCGCTCTCCCTCTTTAATTCTCACCTTAACTGTGATTGTGTCACCAGGGGAAAAACTTGGAATCTTTTTTCCAGCAATCTGCTCTTTTTCAATCTGCTCTACTATGTGTCGCATAAAAAATACCTCAAACCAATTCTTCGATAAACTCATTTAATAACATTCTATCCACTGCTGTCAACTCGATTTTTGTTAAAAGTTCAGGACGCCTCATCCAAGTCCTGCCCAAAGCTTGTTTTCTTCTCCAAAACGCTATCTTTTGATGATCTCCTCCTAGCAATACCTCAGGAATTCTTAATCCTTCCACTAATTCTGGCCTAGTATAATGAGGATAATCCAATATACCGGTAGCAAATGATTCGTCTATAACAGAATTTACATCACCCACCACCCCAGGAATATGACGGGCTAAAGCGTCTATTAGTACCATAGCAGCTAGTTCACCACCACTTAATACATAATCACCAATAGATATCTCTATTCCAGGCTCTAGCTCTAATAATCGCTCATCTATGCCCTCATAACGACCAGCAACCAAAATAAAACTTGGTTTACCTGATAAATCTTTAACTAAATCATGGTTCAACGATTTTCCTTGGGGAGTAAGATAGATAATTTGACTATTAGCAGATAAACTGCGAGCAGCGGCAATAGCCCCTCGTAATGGATGCACCATCATAACCATGCCAGGACCACCACCGTATGAAGCATCATCTACCTTACGATGAGCATTGTCTGCATAATCACGTGGATTCCAGCAAGAAAGTTTGATTAAACCCGCCTCTTTGGCTCGGCCAACCACACCATAATCCAAAGCACCAAACATCTCGGGAAAAATAGTAACAATATTAAATTCCATACATCAACCTATGCGTGGTTTGCTGCAACCCGAATCAAATTTTTAGCAAGCACTTCACCTAGAGTGGTTACGTTTTAACGGCAACAGGCTTCCTGCCTTCCTGCTCCTTGCCCGCAGGTGCCTAAAAACGTAACCACTCTAGGCGGTGGTGCTCTATAACGATTATTTTAAGCTTGTTTTTTTAGTTTTCAGCAGCCTCATGTGTGATAGTTACGATCTAATCATAGATAGTCATGTTCCCAATCGACCAATATGGTTTTGTCGTGTAAATCCACCTTAAGAATAACGCTAGAAACATATGGAATCAGGCGTCTACGATCTCCTTTCACCACCAAAACATCATTAGCGCCCGTAGCTATTAAATCACTAACCACCCCAAAATCTACTCCAACTTGGTTGACTACCTTAAGGCCAATTAGATCAGACCAGTAATATTCACCACGATCAAGCTTGGGCAGATGCCGTCTTAACACGCCAATTTCGCTATTGGTAAGGGAAGCAACCTCTTCTCTAGTGGTATATCCAGATACCTTAGCCAAAATGTTAGTCCCGTTTCTTTTACTACTATCTAGGGATAAATTGCGCCAAGTACCTCCTTGCTGATCTTTAATCAACCAATCACCCAAATCGAGTATACCATCTTTGGGATCTATAAAGGAGATAACTTTAATCCAACCTAGCACACCAAAAGGCCTACCAAAACGCCCAATGACGACTGGATCAAGATCAGACATAAAAAATAAAATTAATTACTCGCTTCTGCTTGAGCTGAATCGGACTTCTCAGCCACAGCCACGCTAACTTTCTTTTCCTGCTTGCGTTTTTTTATAATTTCATTTTTTACTTTACGTTTTTCTAAAATCTCAGGACGATCAAACTCTTTGATTAAACTAGACACCCTCTCTGATGGCTTGGCACCAGTAGTTAACCAGTAGCTGACTCTCTCTCTATTTAGCTCTAATCTTTTCTCCTCACCTGATGCAATAGGATTAAAATAACCCAGTTGCTCAAGATAACGAGAATCACGAGCCGCACGACTATCAG
>CAZTPH010000156.1:0-3254 GCA_964614705.1 uncultured Coxiellaceae bacterium | reverse complement strand
CTAGAAGCGATGCTGATTCTATTTATTGTATAAACTATAAATCGGAGATTGTAATGATGATACAAGATATTTCACTTGATGAAAACAAAATGGTAAGTGGTGGTGATTGCAATTGTTACTGTTCATACATCGGACAGGAAGGTTCACATTTTTTAAAGCGAACTAAGAATGAGGACTTCTGCAAATCAGCATGTCAATCAGATACAAAAAGATTCAATAGGTGCGTATAATTACTGCTTAATGTAGCTTTATTGTGGGTCATGGGCATTTTGCCTATGGCCCCAGCTGTTTGAATGACGTGAGAAGAGAAGTGGTTCAAATTTGTTATGTATCTATAACTAATACTATGATTAAAGAGGGGAATCAAATGAAAGAGCTTGAAACAAGAGAGTCCGTATCGGTCGTTGGTGGAGATGGTATTGTTTACGTTGAACACAATGATGGATATCATCCAGACAAGTGTAGATATGATTGTTCGATGATGACAAGAAATGATCCAGATGAGTATATGCCGTGTGTAACGAATTGCCTTGAAAAGAAAAAAAGATGGTGGAGGAATCATGTTTGGTATCCTTTGGCGGGCATTGTGTTTGTTGTTGCGATATTTGGCGTTATTGGCTGCCTAGATAATCGTCAGAATCATGGGCAGTGAGTTGCAGGAGCTTATTGAGCTGATTCAGTTGCATTTTTTTTGCTGATATGGTGGCGTCGATTTTTGCATTGGAAAAAAGTAGTATTTAATCCTGGGGTATCAAGCGGTTAAAACTGGAGAAGAGAGGATGAAAGATACAAAAAAAATAATCGCCATTTTTATCTTAATTTTATTAATGAAAGCTTCCCTGTGTTTTGCCTCAGGCTTTAATTTGGATAGATCAATAGGAATGTTATCTGGGATTTCTAATGCTGGTGGTTTGATAAAAGAGCTTGATTTGCCTCTTCCAGGAGAAGGAAGATCATTGTCGCAAAAGCCCCTCAATACCCAACTTAGTGGCGGCAAAGAAGGTAGAGATAATAGAAACAATCAAAGCGGTAACAATAGCCAAGAAAGTAGCAGTCGAAATAGAGGTGAAGACAATAGAGATAGGAAGAAAATAGGCTCTCAACAAAACCCCAACGATATGGGTAATAATGGCCGAGATGGCAATAGAAATCCAGGAGATGATAAAAATGGCAAGACTTTTTCAGAAGAGATAGTAGAAGAAATACCTGAGGAACTATATAAATCTGTCTATATTACCAAAGAAGATTTATTGTCTATATGTAGTAGCGCAAAAGTAACTATTAAAACTCTAATCGAGCAATATCAAAACGATCGGGAAAAACATAAGGTATTAGTCAATCTTATTGCTCTTGAGGCGTATAAATCAAACAAAAGTTTAACTTTTAAGAAGCTTGGTGAATTATATGATGATAAAGCGGTATTAACCGATTTAGCGGCTAGCGCTAATAGTAGCAAAAAGTGGCCAAAGTCACTAGTAATCTGGGCTAGGTTCGCGGTGAATTTTAATGCGTTATTTGATTTTGAGCCACATGATGTAATGTTAAATAATGGTCAGAAAAGTAGTTTTGAGTATTCCAAAATACCGGCGGAAATTGGTTTAGAAAAAAATTCATACGATTACGTATACGTAGATCCAGAAAATTTTATACATATTTTATGTCCATTGGTTGGTGGTGAAACAATTGGCCTTGATAATACCTGCCAAACACTAGAGGAAATTACCCGTTTTTTTTATGGTAAGAAAAATAATTCTATAATTAATATTTTAAATGGATATAAACACGATCTTAAAGGGGATATTAAAACTATTCGGTCTACCTGCAGCAAGAATAATGCTTTGGTATCAAAAAGAGATCGTTTGGAACAAATAAAGAAATACTTATCGCTGCTCGGTTCATATGAAGAATCTAGTATTAGAGGACGGTATTACAGATATCCACCAGAAGTTGAAAATTTACTTAGAGACAAAACCAATTGTGTCTCCATATGTTTGTCTCCGTTACAGATTGATAGTGTTCTTCGTGCCAGTTCAGGAAATATATTTAGTGTGAAAAGAAGACGGAATAATGTCGGTGAATTACAAGCATCAGAAACACCCCTTATGTATTCTTTAATAACTTTATTTAGAAATAAAGAGCTGGCTTCCAAATTAGCTAACTTGGATGTAAACAAAAAAATTCTAGATAATGTTGAGAAAAAATTTGGTATTAATGAAATGGATATTACCGACAAATCGGTGTCGGAGATAACAAGCTTTTTATATGATAGTATTAAAGAAACGGTTAATACTCAAGTAACAGAAAATATCAACTTAGATTTGGCTAACACCGGAGATAAAATAACCGCTAGTTACTTGTCTGATACTATGATGTCAAAAAAAGATACACCTAGAGATACGGGAAGAAACATATTATTGTCGGCGCTAAATGAGAATTTTTGGGGTGATTTAATTAATCAATTTATTTTTGCAGCAAAAGGCGATAACTATTCTATTGATGACAACAGCTCTGTACCAAACAAGCTATCCATTGCAGTCCAATTCTTTTTGGCGGAAATTAATCTATTTTGTTATTTTAATAATAAATCACAAGAAAATTTCGGCGTAAAATTAGATAAAGATGAGTTATTAATTGCAAAGTTAGTATCTGCTATCGAAGATGCTATCAATAATGAAAGTTCGATAGAAAATCGCTTAATTGATTTTGTTAATGACAATGAGGAATCGTTTGGTTTAAAAGATAAAATTTCAAAAGATGAAGCTAGTAAAATTATTGAGCGATTTAATATGGAGTACCAGATAGTTAGAGATTCTCCTCATATGGATGAGTTTTTGCTTTTTGACAAAAAACCTGGAAGTTTTGTGGTCCATAAAGGTAGAATATCTTTCAATGCACTTAATCTTATTGACCCAGATAAAGATGAATTCATTCCAGAGCATTTGATGCAGTTTAATGAGCTTAATATACCCATATTGCCGCATAAAAATGATTTTTTTATTAAGGTTATCAAATATGGTGATCTAGTTAATTATCTAGAAAGTTTAGGCAAGGATAATTTTGCTCTAATTTTAAATAAGATGATTAATCTAGATTACAATATTGGTTTGATAAGCACGCTTTTGGTAGCGCATTTTGCTAGTGAATCAATGTCTATACCGAAAATCGATGCACTGACTTCTGATGGTGCTATAGCAGCATATAGAGGTGGAGCAACATTTGAAGCTCTAAATGAGCTGTACGATAGGGACTATAGC
>CAZTPH010000155.1:1661-3265 GCA_964614705.1 uncultured Coxiellaceae bacterium | reverse complement strand
GACGTCGCCTCTGCAGCGCGTTATGTATATAGATCCCGCGATCTTCGTAGCTTACGCTACTTCGTCGCGGGACGACCTCCGGTATGCGGTCGAAGCCGCGGGAAGACAAAAAATTGGGCGTCGTCCCGCCACTTGATCGCGAATGGACGTCGCCTGAGCGACGCGCTTTTTAGCGACCGCGGGGTCCATAAACAAATCGGAAAAATTCTAAAAAACCCCTAACTATCCAACGTAATCCCCTTCCTCGGTAAGATTTAATTTGAGGCAATTCGGTATTAGCTATTAATCTTGAGTAAAAGATTAAAATATAGTATCTTGTCGTGGTTTTAAGCTGTGGAGAGGTGGCCGAGAGGCCGAAGGCGCTCCCCTGCTAAGGGAGTATGGGCCAAAAGCCCATCGTGGGTTCAAATCCCACCCTCTCCGCCATTTTTTACCCATTTTGAATAAAGTATGATTAAATTTCTCAAGATCTATAATACCCAGCTTATTCTAGCGAGCGTTGTTTTGTCTATAGTGTTTGGTATTTATCTACCGTGGGTGTTTCCATCAGTAAAGTTTTTAGGTGATATTTTTATCAATTTATTAAAATTATTTGCTTTGCCGCTCATATCTTCTACTTTGGTGGTTGTTCTTGGCAACATGAGTAAGAATTTAAGCAACCTAAAGTCATTGGTGGGCGGGGTTACCGGTTATATGTTGCTGAGTGAGGTAGTCGCGGTAGTCATTGCTTTAGTTCTTTTTAATCTATTTGCTGTAGGTAAAGGAGTTGATCCTAATTTGATTTTACATGGCGCTCAACATGAGGTTGATAATGTTGCCAGTTTGAGCATCTCTAATTTTTTGTTAGCGATTTTCCCCCAGAATATCTTCGAGTCTTTAGCTAAATTTGATCTTTTGCCGGTGGTGATTTTCTCCACCATGTTTGGTATTGGAAGTACACTGGTAGGAGAGGCCGCGCAGCCCATTCTTAAGATTTGTGCAGCGGTAAGGGATGTGTCTAATAAATGTTTACACGGGGTTATGTTGCTATCTCCAGTAGGAATTTTTGCGTTAGTTGGTTCTGGGATAGCTTCTTCAAGTGTAGCAGGCAATTTAGAAAATAGTTTTAACGCTTTAATTGCTTTTGTAATCGTTTTGACGATTGGTTTATTGATTCATGCAATTTGGCAGTTGGTTTTTGCTAGTATCTCTAGTAGACAATCATTATTAGATATTTTGAAGAAAAGTATCCCAGTTTTTTCCACCGCGTTTGCTACTTCTAGCTCAGTTGCTACCTTGCCAGTAGCCATCTACTCTGCAGACCAATTAAAATCCGATCAAACTGTTACTAGATTTATGCTGCCTTTATGTGCCTCGATTAATGTTGGTGGGATGATGATGTATGAGGTGGCGGCCGCCTTGTTTTTTTCTCAGGTTTTAGGCTTTGATCTGTCTTTGTCCCAGCAAGTACTAGTAGCACTAGCCAGTATTTTGGGTGGGATGGCAGAGGGCGGTATTCCTGAAACTAGTTTAGTAAGTTTAGTGGTGGTATTTAGGATTGTTAATGTGCCGCTCGGCGCTATTTCTATTGTATTGCCATTAGATAGGATTATTGATCGTTTAAG
>CAZTPH010000155.1:0-1651 GCA_964614705.1 uncultured Coxiellaceae bacterium | reverse complement strand
ATATGTGTGGGGTAATTATAGTTAGCCAGTTTTTAAATAAGCGCAAATCTTTACAGTAACCATTATGAAAAAAATAGCAAAAGCTGGATATAAGGTGATGTTATTTGGCAGTAATAAGCTTTTGCCGACCATTGCGCTAGTGACTACTGGTGGTACGATAGCGCAAAAACCAGATATGAAAACAGGTGTTTGTATGCCTTTTGCTTCTGGAGAAGATCTGATTTTAAATAATCCGCTCTTACTCAGCGTTGCTAATATCAGGTTAGTAGAGTTTTCCAATCTGGATAGTTCACAGATGAGCCCTGAGATGTGGGCAGATTTAACCATTTTGGTAAATAGAATATTGCAAGATAAAAAAATTGACGGTGTGGTTATTACCCATGGTACTGACACAATGGCAGAAGGTGCCTATTTTTTAGATCTGCTAATATCTAGTAAAAAACCGGTAGTGTTTACTGGTACTATGCGTAATGCTTTTGCTTTAAGTTTTGATGGGCCAGCTAATTTATATAATGCCATAGTACAAGCAAGTTCCAAGGAGGCGCATGATTGGGGGGTAACCATTAATCTTAATCAATATATCCATTCGGCTCGTGATGCGGCAAAGATGCATACTACTAACACGCAGACTTTTTCATCTGGAATTAGAGGGTGTCTTGGATATGTTGAAAATAAGGTAGTGCGTTTTCATGATTGTCCATCTAGGATAGTTTTAGCTTTGCCTAAGAAGCTAGCAAAAGTTGCTTTAGTTAAGATTGCTGCTGGGGATGATGGTAGATTGGTGATGGAGGCAGGGAAGTTTGGTATAGATGGAATAGTAATTGAGGGTTTCGGTGCTGGGAACGTTAATAGCGCTGTTTATGAGGCAATTAAGGGTTTAATTAAGCAAAAGATAGCTGTGGTGATTACTTCGCAGGTATATGAGGGTGGGGTAGCTCCTATTTATGGTGCCAAGGGTTGTGGAGCAACTTTACAAGATTTGAAGACGATTTTTGGCGGCGATTTGCCTGGTAACAAGGCCCGGATTTTATTAATGTTGCTTTTGCCGCAAGTCGGTAGTGATTACCGCAAGCTCGAAAAATATTTTGGTAGTTAGGTTTTGTGAATAAGATTTTATTGAATATTATATAAAATTGATTTATTTATATGTTGGTTATTTATTGAAGGTTATAAATATTGCGCCCGTAGCCAAGCCTGAACAGGCGCAGTCCCGAGGATAAATTGTGCAACAATTTAGACGCGAAGATCCAGAAATGTTGCACTAATAAATAAATTAGTTAAGATTGATCACAGTTAAAGACGCGCCCGTAGCTCAGCTGGATAGAGTACTTGGCTACGAACTAAGTGGTCGGGAGTTCGAATCTCTCCGGGCGCGCCAGTTCTGATGCGGTTTGTGGTATTGTTGTTCGATTCACTAAAGCCAATTTGCGGGACTTTTGCGGGACCTGAGTTTTATTAGTTTCCGCACAGTTTCTCCTAAAATTGGTTTTTACAGAAGTGATTCCCGTATTTATACACCTTAATATTGTCAAAGTTGGTGGGCTAATTTCTTGCATATTACTACAAACTTTATTGGCTGCTGTAATAAGACTTCCTAGGCTCTTATAAATTTTAAGTGGGTAAACAGGCTGGATTAACCTTATTAAAATCC
>CAZTPH010000154.1:2982-3314 GCA_964614705.1 uncultured Coxiellaceae bacterium | reverse complement strand
CTTTTTACCTACGTTGAAGAAGAATCATTTAATATTATATCTTGATAAATAATGCTGGTATCATGCTCGACTCAAAGATACCAGCAAACTTTTCCGATTTATTGAATGCCAAAGAGATGATGGAAGTAAATTATCTAGGAACAATAAGCATAATCAGTTTTTTACTACCTTATCTAAAAAAATCTTATAATCCCTTTATTATTAATATTTCAAGCAAAATGGGTTCTCTAGAATTAATGAAAAACGGCGATGACTGGGGTTATCGTTCATCAAAAACAGCTTTAAATATGTTTACCAAATGTTTTGCGCGCAGCCAACCAGATATTTCTATA
>CAZTPH010000154.1:0-2972 GCA_964614705.1 uncultured Coxiellaceae bacterium | reverse complement strand
CATTAACTGCAGAGGAAAGTGTTAGATTTATGATCAATACTTGGTCCAAACTATCTAAGAAAGATTCTGGTAAATTTATTAATTATGACGGAACTGAGCTTGCCTGGTAAAGAAACGACACTCCTATCTTAGAATTTATTTTTACATTCTCATTCACTTTTATACATTACTAACTGCTCACTAGTTATCAACAATACCTCACTTTCTCCATTTGCAAAATCTAACCAAACAAAAGGAAGCTTAGGATAACGCTTAAGAACCAGCGGTTTGCTATTACCAACCTCGACAATCAAAATACCATGTTTGGTTAGGTGCTTAGATGAATTATCGATAATTCTAGTTATAATCTCATCGCCCCTTTTACCTGCCATTAACGCCCTCCTAGGTTCACAGGTATATTCTTTGGGTAAAGAACCCATTTCTAATCTTCCCACATAAGGAGGATTAGCAATAATTAGATCATAACGCTTGTTTCCCAAAGCTTGAAAAAGATCAGATTTTAGCAAATTCACTCTATTTTTGACCTTATGTTTGCTACAATTTACCTTAGCAACCTCAAGAGCATCTAAATCAATATCAAGCGCATCAATTTTGGCTTTCGGAAATAAATGCGCACAGCTAATAGCAATACAACCACTTCCTGTGCCTATCTCTAGTATCCGCTTGACATTTTTAAGATCTATCCAGGGGAAAAATTGCTGTAAAATTAACTCTGCTATTGGTGACCTAGGAATTAACACTCTCTCATCAACATAAAATTTAAATCCTGCAAAATATGCTTCATTAGTTAAATATGCGACTGGAATTCTATCTTTAATGCGTCGATTAAGTAATGGCAAAAATTGCTTAACTTTATCTGCCGTTACCTTACGAGCTAGAATTTTTTCAGTTAGTTGCGGCTTAACCCCAAAAAAAAATAACACCAGATAGGCCGCCTCATCAAAAGCGTTATCCGTCCCATGACCAAAAAACACCCTGCTGCGCTTAAGCTCATGAGCAGCAAATTCAATCAAGTCTCTAATATTTTTGATTTTATTTAAGCCTAGCATATGAGATCAAAGCTGCTCAACTTGCAGATATTCCGGCACATCAACATTCCACCCAAAAGTTTGTTGAATACGATTTTTAAGCGCCAAAGCCGCATTTGCCTCGCCATGAGTAACAAAAACTTTTTTCGGAGCTTGTTTTAACTTGCTTAACCAATCTAGCATTTCCTGATAATCAACATGCGCGGATACGTTAAGTAGTTCTTCTACATCGGCGTTGACTGGCACCATCTGTCCAAAAATTTTCACCTCTTTATTTCCCTTTAAAAGATACTCCCCTCTCGTCCCCACAACTTGATGACCCGCAAATAAAATTAAATTTTTTCTATCTGGAGCAAGCGCCTTGATATGATGCAAAACCCTACCTCCGGCTGCCATACCACTAGCTGAAATAATAATACGTGGAAAGGGATAATTATCTAGTTCTTTAGATGCTTCTATACTATCTATATAAGTAACACTCTTTGCGATATCGTGACAGGTCTTTTTATCCATTGGCCCACCCATACTATTTACAATCAGTTCGGTAACACTCTTAGCCATCGGACTATCTAAGAAAACAGGAATATTAGGTATTTTGCCCGCCTGCTTCAGGCGATAGATATAGTACATCACCCCCTGAGCCCGCCCTACAGCAAAGGCTGGAATGATAATAACACCACCTCTACCAACTACTCGATTGATAATTTCTCCTAATTTCTCTTCTGGGTCTATATTCTCATGGAGACGATCACCATAGGTAGATTCTACAACTAAGTAATCAGCTGGCATAATGTCGTCCGGAGGCAAAACACATGGGATCGATTTTCTTCCGAGATCGCCAGTAAAAAAGATTGAAGTAGCGCCATTCTTTACCAATAATGTAGACGCACCAAAGATATGTCCAGCACGATTAAATCTAAAAGTACTATCTCCCACTTTAAACTCTTGGTAAAAATCAATCTCCTTAAATTTAGTAAAAACTTCTTCTGCATCTTTTCTCGTATAAAGAGGCAATGCTGGTTTATGTTTAGAATAACCTAGTTTATTAGCACGTGCAGACTCCTCTTCCTGTAAATGGGCACTATCTAATAGCAATATCTTAGTTAACTCAATGGTATATTTAGTAGCATATATTTTCCCAGTAAATCCCTGCTTGACTAAAAGAGGTAGATAACCGGTATGATCTAAATGTGCATGAGTAAGAATAATAGCATCTATAGATTTTGGTAATACAGGAAAGGGATCCCAATTGCGCAATCTCCATTCTTTAAAACCCTGAAATAAACCACAGTCTACCAAAATATTTTTGTCTGCCTTCAATAAATATCTTGAACCAGTAACTATTTTTGCTGCCCCCAAAAATTGTATTTCCATTTTCTTGTCCTAAATTAATTATCCAGTTAAAATTTTCAAAAACTCATCTTCATCAACTATCTTTATCCCCAAGCTTTTAGCTTTATCCAGCTTAGATCCCGGTTCAGAACCCACTACAACAAAGCTGGTATTTCTAGATACATTATCACTAACCTTGGCACCAAGTTCTATTAACTTTTCTTTAGCTGTCTCTCTATCCATAGAGTTTAAACTACCGGTAATCACTACCATCTGCCCAAAAAGTCTTTTTTTATTTAGATCTTCTAGTTTAGGCCACACTATTCCTGCTTTGATCAAGTCGTTAATTAATTCAAGATTGCGTTTATGCCGAAAAAACTCTACGATTTTAACTGCGATTACCGGACCAATGTCAGAAATGAGCTCAAGCTCAGCTACCTCGGCTCTCGCCAAAGATTCAAGACTCCTAAAGTGACTAGCTAAACTAGCTGCTGTAACTTCACCCACCTCACGTACCCCAAGAGCGTAAATAAATTTAGCTAAAGTAGTATTTTTACTTCTTGCAATCGCATCTAAAACATTTTGGGCTGATTTTTCTCCTTGCCGCTCCAA
>CAZTPH010000153.1:0-3385 GCA_964614705.1 uncultured Coxiellaceae bacterium | reverse complement strand
GTAAATTTATGATAGAACATTCAAATAAAAGAGTAAGTTGTGTAAAAAAGGTATTGGTGATGTTAATAAGCATTAGCTTATTAGTGCAAAATATCTATGCTAGTTTTCCGTTACCGATAAATAGTAAGGCTAAGATAGTAAAGAAGGAAGAAGATAAGCCTAAGAAAGAGGTGGTTAATCAAAGATTGTCAAATAAGATAGTAGAGCGAGAGTCACGTTCAGAGCCAACTATTATTGATAATAATCAAATACTTATACAAGACAGGGTTTTAAAATTGACAGCTTTAGAATCCGAATCAAAGCATTTAATTAATTCTATCAAGTATGTGCCTTATTTTGAAATAGGAGGAGCAAAATACTTTAATCAATATTCTAATGTAGCTGGGATTTATGATCTATTTATTCCGCTATTGCAAGATGAAAATAAACTATTTTTTAGCGATCTAAGAGTTTTTGATCGTAGTGGTAGTGCCTTTGAAGGAAATATTCATTTTGGTTATAGAAATTTATTGTCTGCGAATCAACAATTGGTAGGAGTGTATGCTGCTTTTGATCGCAAACGAGGTGAATTAGCATGGTTTAACCAAGTAACTATAGGAGGAGAATATTGGCATAATAATTGGTTTATTGGAGCTAATTGGTATCGTCCCATTGGAGTCAAAGAAAGAGTGCTACGCAAAGAAAGTATTACCCCAATTACGGAAGAGGTAAATATTAATGTTGCTAGAAACATAGAAAGAAGTAGCGATACAGAAAGAGCGCTGTCTGGTTTTGATAGTGAGCTTGGTTATGCCTTTAGCGATAACTTGACCGGGTATATCGGAGGTTACTATTTTACCCATTCTCAAGCTGCTACTACTTGTGGTCCTAAGATAAGTTTTACGTATCGCCATAATCAGGCTATAGGAAGATTTTTAGGTATTTTTGATGGTGTTGCTATTGAAGCAGGGATCCAACATGATAAACCGCGTGGTACCAGTGGTTATTTAGCGCTTAAATTTAAGGTTGGTTTAACTAATCTAGCTAGTAATAGCAATATTAGCGGTTTTAAGCGCCATATGGTAGAGCTAGTTAGAAGAGATCCAGATATTGTGTTAGATCAGGTAAGAGAATCGGTTAATCAAGAGCGTCAAATCAACTTTACTAATGAAGATATAGATGGTTTACCACTAGAGATATTATTAAATGAATTTGGTTTAACGAAAGATGCTACGTGGGATGAGATAAGAGCAGGATATGTAGAATATGTTAAATTATATTACCCATATAATGAACGACATGGTGATCAAGAAAGATTTGAGCATTATAGTAATATCTATAGAGCGATTAAGCGTAAACTTAGCTATATAGCCCAAGAGGAGTCAGAAAGAGGCATTCTGGCTATTGCTGATGTTAAATCTACAGCTAATGAGATAGTTAACGAAGGAGTAGGATACCAGGATATGGTATCTAGTAGTTGTAAAGCTCACGATAATCAAGAAGTACTAATGGTATCTTCAGCTACGGGTTTACAGAATATAGTATCTATAATGCCTTCAGGAAGATTAGTAGCTGGTGAAAAGGTCTACCAGGTGATGGTAGAAAGAGAAGCGTTGACAGGTTGGTTAAGTGGTTATATCAATAAGTTACAAAGTGGAGTCAAGTGGATTTATGAGCGTCCTAAAGTGATGCTGACAGCTATGATAACCGGTGTTACTGGTTTTTTATTGAAGAAGTTATTATTTAAGCATGAGGCTACCAATGGCATGAGCAGGGGTGGGTATGATGAATCAGGTGATATCTATATTGCAGATGATGATTCTGGAGATGACCATCCATCACCAGGAGATTTTGGTCCAGATCGTAAAAATAGAGACGTTAGAAGTGGTATTTTAAGGAGATTATTATCTTTTGCCCCATTATTTTTCAAGGTAGGAAGTAATGGGATGAGCTTTCCAATTTTTACACGAGACTGGGATAAAGGTATAACGAAGTTGTATGAAGGGACTGGAATATATGAAGGAACGAAGGTTATCAGTGAAAGTATGGTAACTAGTCATGAAGCGAAGCTAGCCCAACAAAGCTTGGAAAAAACCCTGGGAGTAGGGAGAGAAGCTAATAGTTTTGTGGCTCCGGTGACTATTTCAGATTGGAATTACGATACTAAGGGTAAAGATCAAGAAGAGGTAGTGAATAGAAAGGTGGTTTTAGGAGATAATAGTGCTAATGTTAGTAAAGATTATAAGGTTAACGCAAGATATGAATACGAAGATAGGGATATAAATGCGCTTCTTATTTTAAGAGCTCAAGAATTTGGTTTTGACTTAAGCAAAATGGTGATAATTGCCCCATTGTCAGATATTAAATTGCAATTGCGTACTCATTTAGAAGAAGAAAAGTCTAGATATCAGCAAGCTGTGTCAAAAGGTATCAAGCCATATCAGCGAGTAGTTTTAGTGCCATTGAATATTTACAATATCCATTGGGTTGGTTTAGTAATTCGTTTTAACGAGAAAAATCAGTTAGTAGATATTAACTATGTAGATTCCTTAGGACGAAAGATGTCACTTGAGTTGGTAGGTATTTTGCAGGATATATATGGTAAGGACCTTATTATTCAAGATGTCCCTTGTTTAAAGCAAGCAGATGATACTGGTTGCGGTCCGTTGCTAGTAGAAAATCTCATAGCGGTAGCACGAGGTGAACTATTCTCGAGGACGATTAATGAAGATGAGATGAGCAAGATTAGAAGAGATCATATTAGTTTATTGGAACATTTTGAGCCGAAGTTACAGTTTTACTTTAGGCAGAATAGGGATGTAAGGAGTTTTGAATATGAAACTGTTAGTGGAGAGAGATTAGCAGGAGGAATATTATTTACTCGATTATTTTCCGAAAGTTTTTCTCAGGCCAGGACTAAAGTTTTGCCTGGTTTTAGATTAGCGATTAAGGGAGGGATGTCTGAAGATATAAATAGTAGATTGTTAGATGATGAATCATATTCTCAAGAGATTAGTTTAGCAGAAAGTAAAAAGAATCCCGGGGTAATATCTTATAAAAAAGCAGCTAAAGATATCATGGTCTTTAGTACTGGTACAGTTCCTTATGTATTCCTACGCATTGCTGTTCCAGTTGTAAACTCGATTTTTGTTGCGCACTTAGGAAGTATGGAAAGCGCCTCTTTACTATTAATAAATACTTATAATGATTTTACTGGTACCATTTTAAATTCTCCAATTAATTTTGCCCAAACTTTAATTGGCATGTCAAATAATGAGGAAGATAAAAAGAATGTTGGAGAAATAGCACAATCTAGTTGGTTGTTTTCCATTTTATTATCAATTCCACAAATTACATTTGTTATGTTTAGTAAACCAGTTATTAGTAAACTTACCTCAGATTCTGA
>CAZTPH010000152.1:0-3427 GCA_964614705.1 uncultured Coxiellaceae bacterium | reverse complement strand
TAATTTTTTTTGAGGTATATTTTTTAAAAAAACAGGGGTTTTCTTTCAGGCACTAAATATGGTCTAACCTCTTTATTGAAGATTCTTCTATCCATGCCAAGATAACGAGGGATATCCCTCAATCTAATTAAACGTGGCAGTAAGTATTCGGTTTTTCTCATCTTTCTTATTTTTCTTATTACTTTTTTAGTACTTCTTATTATTTACAATCTTTTCTTATTGACTAATGAGCTGTTTTTTATAACGAAACTCTCGGGATTGTTAATCCCTCTTTTCTATTCCAGCACCAGGGGCAGCCTAATACATTGCCATCGTTAACTAATGCTGGTGGCACATAAACATCACCACACGAATTACAATGCGTAATATCCGTAAAATTATCTGGAGCTTTACCTTGTCTAATTAAACTATTTTTAAATAATAGATCAGCCCAAAGTTCTAGCGATTCAAAACTATCCTTATAATCATCCCAATCCTCATCTAGAAACCCTCTGAGTTTTTGAATTGATATTCCATGTTTTAAGACAAAATCACTATGCAACTTTTTGTCCGTTTTTTCGGTGCTAAAGTTGCATCGATTTTTATCTTGAGTTGCAGAAGAGTTGCACGGCCAGTTACTATCTAAATACAGTCTAGCCAAGGATTTCAAGCTGATAGTTGCAACAGAGTTGCATAGTGGATTGCATCTTTGATCATCAAAGTTGCGTGGTTGCATTATATGGTCAATGCAACCATGCAACTTTTTAGATTCAGAATCAATATTGAAATTATTATCATTGCTATCGCCATTGTTATTACTGTTACTACTACTACTACCATTGTTGTTGTTCACAACACCATTAATCTTATTCATAAAAATTCCTAGAAACCGCAGTGTTTGAATTTAGGTTTTCGCTAGTCTTGCTAGTTTTGGCATTTTTAACGTGCCGAGAAACCGTTGATTTATGGATATTGAGCTCTTCTGCAATTTCGGCTTGGTTAAGGCCTTTGTTTAATAGATCTGCTACCTTATCAAATGTTGATTGCTCTAATAATTTGATTTGCCAATATTGTTTGCTCAAGTTATCAGTAACCAGTTGTGCTTCAAATGGCTCAATATCCTCTCCATACAAATGACGGGCTTTTTCAAAATGAACCTTAAATAATGCTCCTTGATCAGCAGCATAGTTTATTGAATGTTTTAGACAGATGACGTTATCAAGAACATCCTCTTTTCTAGATGTGCCACGTTGACTACCAGATTTATTGCTGTGATGGATAAATAAGACGCTCTTGCCCGCAGCTCTTAATTTTAAAGCCCACTCTTGAATAGGTAGCCACGATTCGCCATCATTCTCCTTACCACTACGTACTAAGCAGGAAAGGTTATCAATTATTATTAAATCAATTTCATCGGTAATATATTTTTCAATTAACTTCTGTCCATAATCGGTGGCTAAGTTTGGCATGCCAAACTTTTGTAAATCTGGAGTTAAAAAAACTAGATGTGGCACAATATCTTGATCGGCATTAGTAATAATATCTGCCATCCGTTTTTGTAATGAATATCCTGGCATTTCTCCGTCAATAAATAATACGCCTCGAGGTTTAGAGGATTGCCACTTCAAGATTTTTCCACCAGAAGCCACAGCGTAAGCAATTCCAAGAGATATATGGGTTTTACCAACACCACGACAACCAAAGATCATATTTAGAGATTGGGTAGTTAGCCAAGGCTCTAAAATATATTCGTGTGGTTTAAATTCAAACTGCAACAACTCAGCAACAGATATAGCTTTTAGTTCTGTGCGATCGGTTAATATCCTAGAAGATCGTTTGTTTTTTATCATAATAATTACCCCGCTTAAAAATTTAAAAATCTTTAATAACTCTGTATCTCAAATTCAATATTAATTCTTTTGCTTGTAAAGTGTCCTTTACATTTTTACCGTGTTTATCATGTGCGGATAAATTGATCTTAAGAAAGTTTAATTGCTAGTCCATCATCGCTAAAGGTGCCCAAAATTTACCTACGGCAATTGCAAGTTTGTCAATCGTGCCAAACTTGCATTAAGCACTGGATAAAAATTAATGAAATAATTTTTAAAAAAGTAATTGGAGTAATAGAGGATTTTTATAGATATATTGTATGTATTTTTATGATAACGAAAAGCACACCCCACGCTGCCGGCAGCTTTTAATTCAATTCATTGATTAATAGTGGAAATTTTGGATAATTAAATTTTTTGGATTTTAGGCAAATTTGCATCTATGCACGAAACAGTGCATAGATGTGCACTATTTAGTGCATAGTGCAGTGGATGGCAAAAAACCTTGATCTCAAGCCTTAAAACTATGCACTAGTGCAGTACTAGTGCACAGCAGGCTATTTGCAAACTCAAGGTTGAGGTCGTTGTTTATTAAGCAATGCTTAATGAATTATTTGTAACATTATGTTATAGTTACTTATAGCCAGAACATGAAAAAATATTAATTTTCTGCCGTTCATTAAAAGATTAGTTTAATATTAACTAAACTGGAGGAAAGACGTATGAACAAGATAATTGAAATAAATGATTGGGAATTAGCTGATGTGGCGGGGGGGTGCTATTGTTATTGTAGCAGGAAACCTTTTGACATGGCCAAGCCTACTATTATGATTGGAGAAGTAGCTGATGAAAATACATGCCGTAGTAAATGCAGAGAACATTCAGGTTTTCATAAATGTGCATCAGAACTTCCTAAACCATGGGTATCAAGACCAATCGTAATGGATTTAACGGGTCTTAATATACCTCCTAGTACTGTAAAGCAGTTAAGCGTAACACTTGATTGATATTAGAGAGCTCATAAATGTCTCAACCGCCGTCGCGTTTTTGGGTAAATACTAGTAGGAAAAGAAGGTTTATTGAGCTAGCCTTGAGCTTTATAAATGATGCTTTATCATCTAGAGGCACTGAACCACCGACTGTAGTAATAGCTCAAAACACGGAAGACTCTACGATAGAAATAAAGGTACTAGTACCAGTAACTCCGAGGTATTTAAATGATGTTATTCTTGCTGTGCGTAACTCGCTTTTTTTAAGCAGAGATCAAATTATTGAGCGCGCACAAAATGACATTGACGCTCTTCAGAAGAGATTGAAAGAAACCCAGGATCGGGATACCAAAAAAAGAATTGATAATGAACTTGGGTCAGCAGGGGAGGCGCTTAAGAGCGCGCAAAAAATTGGTTACGGAATGTATGCTCCAAATCCAGATATAACATTTAGCGATGAAAAACCATTTCATCTAGTTCCACTGCAACTACCAGAGGCTCTCGGAGGAGCCAAAGTGTTTCTTGTGGTAGATAATGAGCTGTACTTGGTTGGTGTTTTAGATCAAAGTTCTCACAAAGTGGCCCACCCACTACGTGGGAAATATCGGTAAAGAACTTTCCGGGATATAA
>CAZTPH010000151.1:0-3463 GCA_964614705.1 uncultured Coxiellaceae bacterium | reverse complement strand
ATATAGTTATATTTTGAGGTTTAAGCCTTTTTGGCTAAAAGTTAGGGCTAAGCAATAGTGGCAAACCAGGTTGCACAACCTGAAAAGATCATCTGGGTGGCGACTGCGGTTACTATTAGTCCCATAATTCTAATTATGGGACCGGTAGCGTTAGCTTTTTCTAGGGTGCGGTTTATAGGATGGGAAAGCAGCATTAAACCTAGGTTGATCAAGATCGCAATAGTTACACAGATAATGGTAATTATAACTCCATGTATCGATGCCAAGGTTATTGCTGCAGTCATTGCTCCTGGGCCGGCGATTAGTGGTGCGGCCAGCGGTACAATAGAGATGTCACTATGTTGACTGTTGGTGCTGTCGCTATCCAAAAACGATTCTTTTCTAACAGCGTTAAGCCCAATGGTAAACAAAATGATGCCACCAGCTACACTCAGCGAATAGATCTCTACGTGGAAAATGTTAATGAGTAAAAAATCACCAATGCAAGTTAAAATTATCAGAATTGTTAACGCAATGGCATTAGATTTGGTGGATATTCTGACTAGTTCTTGAGTGGAATAAAATGGTTTTTTTGATGCCATAAAAAATATTTTGCTGACGGGATTAATCAAGGCAACAAAATACATGGTGTTTTCTAATATTCTAGCAAAAGTCATAAATACATTCTCCACTTGGATGGTTTTTTGTCAATATAGTTGTGGTGGTAAAAATTTGTTTTTGGATCTATTATGGTGTTCAATATGAAGGTAATTAGAAGTCTACACAATTTAAAGTTGTATTTGGGTGAACAGAAGGTTGCGGTTACCATCGGTAATTACGATGGTGTGCACCGAGGCCATCAGGTGATTATTCAGCTACTTAAAAGTAAGGCTAGCGAGCTAGGTTTGTCAACTTTAGTTGTTACCTTTGAGCCCCAGCCTGAAGAGTTTTTTGCTGGTGACAGAACGAAGCGTCTTTTTGGCTTGCGGGACAAACTGGCTGTTTTTAGCCAAGATGGTGTCGAATTTGTATTAATTTTGCCATTTAATCAGAAACTGGCTACTTTAAGCGCCCAAGAATTTGCTACTAATATTTTAATAAAAAGTATAAATATCAAATACTTAGTAATTGGTGATGATTTTGCGTTTGGTCATCAAAGAGAGGGTGGGTTTCAATTGCTTACTGAATTAGCTAACCGTTACCAATTTGGATTAGCTCAGTTGGATTCGTTTAGAATAGATGGAGTTAGAGTCAGCAGCACTCTGGTAAGAAACGCTCTATTGGCAGATAACTTGAAGTTGGCCGCTAGGCTTTTAGGTAGGTTATACGCGGTAAATGGCAGAGTGGTTCACGGAAAACATCTAGGGCGTAGTCTTGGGTTTCCCACAGCTAATCTCCATTTAAAGCATGAATTACCGCTTAGTGGAGTATACTTGGTTAAGGTTAGAGTGTTTAACCATAAAAATTTATTTGGTATTGCTAATATTGGTTTTCGGCCCACATTTGCAGGCGAGCATAAGTCATTTGAAGTATATATTTTCGATTTTAATCAGGACATCTACTATAACAGGGTGACGGTAGAGTTTTGTCATAAAATAAGAGATGAACGTAGATTTTCTTCGATTACTGCATTGCAGGATCAAATTAATCAAGATCTACAAGTAGCTTATAGGCTAGTTGCAGAATATCAATAGATGATTTATTGTTTCCGGTTGTAAAAATTTAATTTTAGGAAGCGTTATGAAGAATTATACGGTAAATTTACCTCAGACCAATTTTCCCATGAAGGCTGATCTGCCTAAGCGCGAGCCGAAGCTGCTGGATTTTTGGCAGCAGATTAATCTATATCAAAGTTTTGCCTCACCTAAAAAATCTTGTGGTAGTTTTGTTTTGCATGACGGACCTCCTTATGCAAATGGTGATATCCATTTAGGTCACGCCCTTAATAAGATATTGAAGGATATTATTAATAAATCAAAATTGTTTGAGGGTTTCAGCGTGCCATATGTTCCAGGTTGGGATTGTCATGGACTACCAATTGAGTTAAATGTTGAAAAAAAACTGGGTAAAGCTGGGGTTAAAGTTAGTGTAGAAAAATTTGTGGCAGAATGTCGCAAATATGCCGCCGAGCAGATTCAAGTGCAGATGAAAGGGTTTGAGCGTCTTGGAGTCATAGGTGATTGGAAAAACTTTTACAGCACCATGGATTTTAAGTATGAAGCTAATATCGTCAGGTCTTTGATGGAGATAGTGGAGGGTGGATACTTAGTGCGTGGTTATAAACCAGTACATTGGTGCAGTGCTTGTGGATCGGCGCTAGCGGAAGCAGAGGTGGAATATAAAGATATCACCTCTCCTGCAATTGATGTTAGATTTAAAATTATAGATTCGACCAGATTTGATCTTGAGAATATAAGTATCCCTATTTGGACTACTACGCCTTGGACTTTGCCGGCTAATGAGGCGGTGGCAGTTAACCCTCAAATGAAATATTTGGTGGTTTATTGCCCATCTTTAGCAGAGCATTTAGTGATAGCAGAAGATTTATTAGCTAAGGTAATGGAGCGTTATCAAGAAAGTAATTATAAAACTATCAAGAGTTATTTAGGCAAAGATTTAGCTGGTTTAATCCTGCAGCATCCATTTTTAGATGACAAGCAAGTACCGGTTATTTTGGGAGAACATGTTACAGCTGATATGGGTACTGGAGCTGTGCATACTGCCCCTGCTCATGGTCCAGAAGATTATGAAGTGGGAGTCCGTTACCAATTGCCAATTAAAAATCCAGTTGGTGGTGATGGTAGGTTTATTGGGGACACTAAATTTTTTGCTGGTCAAAATATCTTTGAAGCCAACTATAACGTTATAGCCTTACTTAAAGAGAAGGGTAATTTACTAAGTGAAGCCCAAGATTTACACAGTTATCCTCATTGCTGGCGTCACAAAACACCATTGATTTTCAGAACAACAGAGCAGTGGTTTATTGGTATGGATAAGGCAGGTCAAAACGAAACTACGTTGCGTAAATTGGCTCAAAAGTCTATCGAAAATGTCACTTGGGTGCCAGCTCAAGGAGAAAATAGTATTAGAAGCATGATAGAACTGCGGCCAGACTGGTGTATTTCCCGGCAACGTTTTTGGGGTATCCCTATCACTTTGTTTATCCATAAAGCAAGCAGTAAAATTCACCCTGAGATGTTGGCCTTAGTAGAGCGAGTAATTATTCCTAAAATTGAACAAGAAGGATTAATTTATTGGCATAATTTAGATGCGCTCAAATTTTTGCAAGAGTATGCCAAAGATAGTAGCGATGCTGATGAATATCTTAAAGTTAGCGATACTTTAGATGTATGGTTTAACTCTGGGGTTTCAAACTACTGTGTTTTAAAGGAGCGCCATGAATTACATTTTCCTGCTGATCTATATGTGGAAGGTAGCGATCAGTACCGTGGTTGGTTTCAGTCCTCTTTAATTGCCTCACTTG
>CAZTPH010000150.1:0-3479 GCA_964614705.1 uncultured Coxiellaceae bacterium | reverse complement strand
GATAATGTAGCGGTAATAGACCAAAGCGGTAAGTACAGTTATCAAGAATTATCAAGGTATGCAGATAATTTAGCGGTAGAGTTATATGGAGCAGGCTCTCAAAGAAATCGTCTCATAGGTATATGGAGTGAAAAAGGATACCTACAAGTAGCAGGAGTATTGGGTATTTTAGTTTCAGGAGCAGCATACTTACCCCTACATATCGACTGGCCTCTGGGGCGAATAGCAGAGGTATTATCAGAGGGAGAAGTAGATATAGTAGTAATTTCGAAAGCTCAGTATGCGAGAGTTAGCACCAGCGAACTGTTTGATAATTATCGTTTTATTATTTTAGAAGATAGCATAGTTAAAGAAGCTACTGAAGCTGGAACCAAGATGCTGCCCAAAGCTGCGTTAGAAGATATCGCATACGTAATTTTTACCTCAGGAAGTACGGGAAAACCGAAAGGGGTAACCATTAGTCATCAAGGAGCGGTAAATACCATTTTGGCGGTTAACGAACGATTTAAGATTGGAGCAGCTGATCGTGTTTTATCCTTATCAGATCTTAGTTTTGATCTTTCAGTATATGACATTTTTGGAGTTTTAGCAGCTGGGGGGATGATTGTATTTCCGGATTTAGAGCAATTAAAGGAACCACCCCAATGGTTATCATTGATTCAACGACATGGAATTAGCATCTGGAATACAGTGCCACAACTGATGAAGTTGTTAGTTGAATATGTAGAAGAAGAGGGAGGAGATATCAGTAGTCTTAAGACTATATTATTAAGCGGAGATTGGATTCCTACGGTGTTACCTCAAAAGGTTAAAGAATTAAGCCCTGAAGCTACGGTAATGAGTTTAGGAGGTGCGACGGAAGGAAGTATATGGTCAATTTGGTATGAGATTGGTGAGGTTAATAGTAACTGGATAACCATTCCGTATGGGCAAGCAATGCCTAATCAAAAGATCTATGTTTTAAATGAACAACAAGAGTTGATGCCAGTTGGAGTAGTAGGAGAGATCTATATTGGAGGCACGGGTGTTGCGTTAGGGTATTGGCATGATGAGGTTAGAACACAGGCACAATTTATTCATGATCCGAAGTTAGGTAAATTATATAAAACAGGAGATTTAGGAAGTTTTAATTATCAAGGATATATTGAATTTCATGGTAGAAAAGATGAGCAAGTAAAGATCCATGGATATCGAGTGGAGTTAGAAGAGATAACGTTTAGGATATCGAAATTTACTGGAATCAAAGAGTCCTATGTTGTAGTCAAAAAGCGTGGAGATAAGCAAGAAGCTGCTTTAGTGGCATATTATGTATTGGATGAAGAGTCAGGTAAAGACGAGAAATCAGTAAGCTGGGAAGCTAAAAATATGAATGAGAGGCTAGAAGAGTATTTAAGGGAAGAGTTACCAGAATACATGATACCTCAAGCATTTATAGTTTTGGCTAGACTTCCTTTGACTGCTAACGGCAAGGTCGATCAACAAGCATTACCCGAGCCAACTTGGATTACTGCTGCTCAAGATTATGTTGAACCTCGTACGGAGATAGAAATAAACTTGGTGGGTTTATGGAAAGAGTTGTTGAATTTAGAGGTGATAGGTATTCGGGATGATTTTTTCAGACTGGGAGGGGATTCGATTTTAGCGATTCAACTAAGTTTTAGGATGAGACGAATTGGCATATTATGTAGCGTAAAAGATATTTTTGAAAATCGTACTATTGAGAAATTAGCAAAATTATCTGCAATTAAAAAAGAGCTAGGTTTTATAGCTGAGCATGGTATTTTAGCAGGTGAATTTCCATTATCACCGATACAAAGATGGTTTTTTGAGCAAAATTTTAAACCTCGAGAACATTGGAATCAGGGTTTTTTAATCAAAGTTCAACAATTAGATATAGCTAAACTAAATCAAAGTTTAAATCATCTAGCTGAACATCATGATGCCTTACGTTTAACCTTCAGTAGTGATAAACAAGCTTATAATCGGAGCACGGAGATTCCTAAGCTAAAAGTAGTTAATCGCAAAGGAATAGATGACCAGGAGCTAAATAATGTATTAACTGAATGGCAACAAGGATTTGATCTAGAGCAAGGATATGTATGGCAGGCAGGTTACATCGATGGCTATGAAGATGGAACATCACGAATATTTTTTGCAGCTCATCATTTAGTTATCGATACCGTATCTTGGCGTATTTTAGCTGAAGATTTAAGAAATGTTTATGAAGGTCGAGCTTTATTGGATAAAGCTAGTAGTTATCGTCAATGGGTATTGGAATTGGGAAATTATGTAGATCATAATCAAGAAGAAAAGAAATATTGGGAAGAGTTAGTAGCAGGTTTATGTAGCGCAAATGAGCAATTAGCAGCAGCTAAAGAAGAAAATGAAGAACAAGAGCTACATACTAATCAAATATGTTTTAGCCAAGAATTTACTAGTGAGTTACTAAAAGAAGCCTCTAGAGCATACCATACAGAGGTTAATGACCTATTACTATCTGCGCTATCTCTTACTTTAGAAGAAGTGTTAAAAAGTGGTCATAATTATATTACCCTGGAAGGCCATGGCAGGGAGCAGATAGCTAAAGATTTAGATATTTCTCGAACTGTAGGTTGGTTTACCTCGATTTACCCAGTCAAGCTAACTGCGCAACATGATATTAGTGAGACGATTAAGCAAACCAAAGAGATGTTAAGGAATATACCTAATAAAGGAGTGGGATATGGAGCTATTATAGGTTACCAACAATTACCTAAGATCAGTTTTAATTATTTAGGAAGATTAGATGGCCAAGAAGAGTATTGGAATATTGTGGGAGAACCAGCAGGTATTAATATACCAGATAGTAGCATAGGAGATTGGAATATTGTTATTGGAGGAAAGGTAGTTCAAGGTGAATTAGATTTTACGATTATTTCGCGATTGAAGAAAGAATTACATGATAATTTGGTAACCAGCTACCGAAAATGGTTAGCGAGAGTAGTGCAACATTGTTTAGAGCAGAAGGAAGAGATATACACGCCAAGTGACTTTGTAGGAATAAATATTAGCGGTAAACATCTGGACTGGTTACAAAGGAATTATGAAGTTGAAAATATTTTTTTAGCGAATAGCTTGCAGCAGGGATTTATCTATCATGCGATAGCGGAACCTGAAGATGATGCATATATAGTCCAAACATTTTTTGAGTATCATCGTGAAATGGTTGCAGATATATATCGTCAAGCTTGGGAGTATGCGATTGCTAGATATCCAGCATTAAGAGTATGTTTTAATTGGGAAGAAGAGCCTGTACAAATCGTCAACAAGCGAGGTGAGTTTAAGTTTGCCTATTTTGATCTCAGTGAAGTTAAGGATCAAGAGGCATATTTATTGAAACTTCAGCAAGAAGACCGTAAGTTGGGGTTTGATTTAAGCAAACCAAGTTTAATTAGAATAAAGCTTTTTAAACATAATACTAATTTTTATACGGTTTTAAT
>CAZTPH010000149.1:0-3482 GCA_964614705.1 uncultured Coxiellaceae bacterium | reverse complement strand
AGCCCCTTTCAAGGGGATCGACACCCCCTTCGAAGGGTATAAAGATAAGGAAGGATTTTCAATGTTACCCTTAGAAGGGACTCCTAAGGTAGTTGCGAGGTAATTGGTAACAAATGATCTTGGATAACCGCCTACATCACCGACTTCAGTCTCAGCAACTCCAACCTTAACCATAAAGGTAGTACCATCTGTTGCTTCTAAGTGGTTTATATCTGAGTTCGAAGGAGATACTGTTGCAACTTCTCCATAAAAATTATTAAAGCCAATGAAATTATATCTACCACATCCACCTATAAAACCATATTCCCCCTTCGAAGCCCCTTCCAAGGGTAGTAAACTAGGTGAAAAATCATAATTTAAACTACTATTTAAACTACTAATAGATAAATCTACTATCCTTGTGGTATCATCACTTTGATTTTGGCTATTCTTTATAACTGGTTGAAAATCTCTCTTTTCTAAATAAAAGCTACCTTTATATCTATAATAGATCTCCTCTAAAAACTCTAAGCTCTTTGGCAGAGATTGCCAAACCGAATGAATGGCTTTAATTCTGTTATCCTTGAGATCAAGATCATCCCCAAGCTGTTCGGCAGCTAAATTACACACCCAAATATATTGAGTTTTATAGTCATATTTACAGTAAGATATCTCGCAGAGTTTTTGGATAGACCTCTCTACCTTCTTAACCGAAAGCTTAATATCGCTAGCTATATATAATAGCGGCAGATAATAAGCTCCTAGCATATTTTGATGAGTATTGGCTCTTAAATATAAAGCCATAAGCTGAACGTCAGCACCCAGCTTAATCACTTCTGAATTATCGTAATTAACCCAAAAGTCAGTATATAGTTTTGCAAACTGTCTCATTATCACTTAGTCTTTAAAAAAAGTTATTAGACGTAAAGCCTATTAACGGTTAATCATACTTAATGAATAACTGATTTATTCAAAATTATTCGTTCAAAATTTCTAGTTAAACTTTTAAGATCTGGCCGTAACTCTGTAAGTTCTACCAAACCTTCAGTAGCCACATAAATTGCCACAGCTTTGTCATATGGCAATTTAGTATTTAACTTCCAATAATTAAGCCTTTGTCTGCTAACGCCAATTTTTGCTGCTAGAGCCTTTTCGGAACCAATAGCTTTTGCAGCTTTATCAATAGCTGCTGCAATATCTAAAATTGTTCCTCTAGCACGCGACATGGCTTAAATTAGGCAAATTTAAAAGTTAATTATTTGTCTTTAGAGGTGAGACTAGCTGAGAAAGTGTCAAAATATTTTGACACACAAAAAAATATTTTTCGGTCGGGATTTTTTACTAGGTGTTTTTTATAACCAAATGATTTATCTACATAATTTCTCCACTTTTTAAAAACTAAGCAGTTGAATTTAAATAAAAATCAGCAATTACAAAAATAAAAAAGAGATGCAAAATAAATCTGTTACAAAACCAACCAATAAACAACCAAATAAATCAAGTATATTTTCTATATCAATTATTACTGCATACTGGTTTTTACTTATCCCACTTGGTAGAACAATAAAAATTAACCAAGGGTAAATTAATTTTTTCCGATTATACCGCTTGTAATTCCGCAGAAATATAGATTATTTAAATCTTCTAGGCTGACTTTACCAGCTCTTTCCTAGATATATGTTTGTCATATAAAAGGCGACTAATCATTTTCTGAACAGATATCGCACTAAGATATCCGCTATTACTAGCCACATATGTGCCTTTTAAAGGTTTGATAATCATAAAATTTACATTGTCTTTTTTAAAAACAAATGGTGTAAATTATTAACACGTAGGATTAGAGTGGTTTGATAACCAATAAAATCCCGCCACAACCTATCATCACCTATTTATATTATAGCATATAAACTAAAAGCAACATTAAATCTGGGAAAATCAATCTGGGGAAATATTACAGTTTTTAGAAACGGTTTCTTAAGCTTTTAAGAAACATATAAAAAAATCTTAGAGTGTCAAAATATTTTGACACTTTTTGCTCTACCATAAAAAAGTAATAACTTTTATTTGATAAATTACTAGAGGGGTTCATGGGTAATAATAATATCATTCTGCCACGTCTTATTCGCTTAAGAGATGTAACTCATTATTTAGGTATGGATCGACAACTATTTAATAAAGAGGTTAGACCATATCTTACTGAAATTCCGATAGGAATTCAGGGAAAAGCGTTTGATAGACTGGACTTAGACAAGTGGGTGGATTATTATAAATCTCGCAGTGGGCGTCCCTCTAATGTGAGGTTAGAATTATGGGACGAAAAAGAACGCCAGGAATCTACAAACGTGGAGAATTCTGGCATATTGATAAACAGGTTTTCGGACAACGAATTTGCGAAAGTACTCAAGCAAGCTCTCTCGAAGAAGCAGAAAAGTACTTAGCAAGACGTATCGAAAACTTAAGACAAGTTGCTGTGTATGGGGCTAGACCTAAACGAAAGTTTAGGGAGGCCATAATAAAGTTCGTATCGGAAAACCGGGCTAAAAGAAGCATTAATAGCGATATTGGTAGACTGAAAGAATTAGATAAATACATCGGCAATTTGTACATTGAAAACATTCACATGGGCGTTTTACAACCATATATTGATGCAAGGAAAAAAGATGGCAGAAAGACACAAACCATTAACCATGGCTTGAATTTAGTTCGCCGTATCTTAAATCTTGCAGCAAGTGAATGGGTTAACAATAATGGTCTTACGTGGCTAAGTAATGCCCCTAAAATCAAATTGTTGACCAAAAATGATGTTCGCAAGCCTTTTCCACTAAACTGGGCAGAGCAAGAACAATTATTTAATAAATTACCGTTACATCTCAGACGAATGGCGCTATTTGCTGTGAACACTGGCTGTCGTGACCAGGAAATATGCACATTAAAATGGGAATGGGAAGTAAAAATACCAGAATTAGACACTTCGATATTTATCATACCAGGTAACACTGTAAAAAATGGAGAAGATCGTTTGGTAGTGTTAAATAAAGTTGCTCTGTCAGTAATAGAAGAAGCAAGATGTCAGCGTTCTGATTATGTTTTTACATACAAAGGTAAACCAATGACCAGAATAATGAATAGTGCTTGGAAAAGAGCTAGAAAGATGGCTGGGTTATCAGTAAGAGTGCATGACTTAAAACATACTTTCGGCAGAAGATTACGTGCTGCTGGGGTAAGCTTTGAAGATAGGCAAGATTTACTTGGACATAAGTCTGGGCGTATTACAACGCATTATTCTGCAGCTGAAGTAGGTAATCTTATAGCTGCAGCCAATAAAATTTATGATTACAATAAAAGCCTTGCTAGCTCGAGTATAACACTGCTAAAATGCGCGAACTTTAAAAATGAAGAACATTTAACGGGAAGAAGCATAAAGTGGGCCGTTAGCTGCATTCAGGTCCCGCAAAAGTCCCGCAAAGTGTTTGTGGAAGAATTGAATAGTTGCGACGAAGCCA
>CAZTPH010000148.1:0-3541 GCA_964614705.1 uncultured Coxiellaceae bacterium | reverse complement strand
ATAGAATTCAGGTAGCAATTATAATAAGTACTACTTAATTTTATTTCTTCGTCATTCTGTTCTGGTAATTTCTTTACACCAAACTTTGTTAAAAGTTTTATTAAAAAATAAAACCGCGCTTCTTCTAACGCTTCATAAAAGTTAAGTTCATCATCTGATTTTGATTCATATAATAATATATGACCTCCAAGGTAATATAATGAAACTTCACCTACATAATGATCACCTCTTCTCTTAGCTCTAATACATATACTATAAGTTATTTTGTCGAAACCTCCTGGAATAGTACTAGTTCCTATAGACCCACCAGCGGCATATGAGGCAAATGAAAAATATCTATTACTACCAAATACTTCAATCAAAGAATCCAAAATACTTTTACCAAACTTATAAGATAATTCAGCTTGTAACCCCATTTCAGGTAATTGAACAAAAATTTCTTTTACCTTTTTACTTTCTCCTATCTGTACTACAGTTATAATGGATTTTCCATCATCAGTAAAACATCTGTTCATTTTAGGTGTACTAATTGGTAACTCATATTTATCAAAGTCGCTCTTATTTATCATTTTTTCTTTAAGTTTTCTTGCCAATCTTTTAACAATAGGCACAAGCACCTCTTCTTCACTATTAAGAGTACTAGAAGTACTAGAAGTATCAGAATCACCTAACTTAGACGTAACAGCTACCAAACCACTACTAATAATTAACCCCGGATATAAGCTACAGCGCTGCTCTAATAATTCATCAGTCTCTATTATATCCCCCCGAGCTATTACCATTATACTTTCATCTTTTCCTATGTTATTTAATGAATTCTTTACCAAAACTGATACTTCTTCTGCCATTACTCCGATATATACGTCAAGTTTATTGTTTTTACCAATATCTTCACTTTTGGTGTTTTTGCATTTGCTACATGACCCACCACCACCATGTATCGCCGATAAACCAAATTGTAACCTTGGAAATAACTGAGTATTGACTAAGTTTAAAATCAATTTCCTGAAGAGTTCTTTTTCACTTTCTAATTCTTGAAAAACATCTTCCATCGAAATTTCTATACGTGCTTTATTACCATCTTCACTTAAATACTCAAAAGTTCTCAAGTTATATTTTTGGCGTTCTTTTAGTCTTAAAGATGGAGCGTGTTTTTCTGCGAGTTTAATATGAGCTTCACGGATTTTTTTAGTTTCAGATTCATTAAGTATTAGCGAAGAATCATCTAGGGTATCCGGATCTTCTTTTCTACGTAATTTTGAAATTACACGAATTAAATTTTCAATCGCTACTGGGCCACAGCTGGTATTATCGCATTGGATTAATCCTTTAGCTCTTTGAATGTTGATGCCTCTGTTGTGAAAAAATTGGTTTACCTCACCTTGCGGTCGCAATGACGAATCAGATAAAGAATCCAAATAATATGCCGCAAACGGATTATTAAATTCATCTATTCTCACTATTACTCCAATCCAATGGTGTGTATCCGGTAGATTTATTGGGATTAGTAAATCTCGCGCATGTGATACGTTAATTTTGCCTTGATCAGCTTTGAGTTTCTCTAAATGCCTGAAATTTTCTATCAAAAGCTGATTTTCGAGCTTTCTATCTTCTATCGCTCGCAAAATAACGGTATTTTTTAAATTTAAACCCTCCTCTTTTGCACGCAATGGCAATAATACATCCATATCTTGAGCTTCGTATTCATAATCTAAATTTATCTCCTGAGAATAACCATCACTAAGCGACACTATCTGCGGAGTCTCTTTGAAACGAATCTGATCTTGTGATAGAGATCCCGCGATCAAGTCGCGGGAAGACATTTTTGAATCGTGGGAAAATAACATTTTTGAGTCGCTAGAAGACAATACTTCCAAGTTGCTGGAAGACAATATTTTCAGGTCGCGGGAAGAGAATATTTCCGAGCCGTAGGAAAACAATACTTTTTTACTCTGCGGTACAACAGATTCATCCATTAGCCGGGAAACAGTAGTCTTGATATTTAGAGATTCTTCTTGTGGCTGTGGGACAACAACTTCCTCAAAAGCAGGCAGAACTACTTCATATCCAACTTGACTATATTTTTGGCTAGATAACAAAGAAACATCAGATTTAGCATATAGTGGTATATCTCGGTAATTAATATTACATCCTTTGTTACTACGCTCGCACAGTTCAAGATTAACTCGATCGCCAATATTTTCTGTGCCAACTCTAGATGAATAACCCATAATCCCACTAAAACCACTTATTCCACCAAACATCGTAAAATTACAATTTAAGTCTTGATCTTGGAAATCCGAACCTAAACTCGTCTGAGAAACTAAATCTTGATTCTTAGCAACCTCTCCTGATACTACGTCATATTGGTGTAACCTCATCCCAATCTGACGATCCATTGATAAAGATTCTCTTGGTAATATAGAAGGCAATATTTCTAATCCTAATCCAGAAAATGCCCTTCCTATCCCTTGTGATGATACTAGACTATCTACAGGGCCTATCGCATATACTCCTCTAATCGGAAAAAAGAGATCAAAGAGTTGATTGGAAAAATTATTTATCCATCTGATTGGAGCAAAAATAGGTTTTTGCTGAATTGCTAGCGATATGCTATCGCTCATTCTTTGCAGTGATGACCACTCGAATAGTGCAGGTGGAAAATTAGGGCTATTATTACCGTTAATATTCACATAACTATCAAAACCACGAGACTGATGCGGCTGGTAATGAAGTGTATTACCTTCTTCTTTATCACCTTTAAATTTCTCTCTAATTACCTCGTAAAGATGGGAATAACGAGCAAACTCTCGGCTATCGCCACCTCTTCGATCTGGATGATAACGCTTGGCATATTCTCGGTACTTTTTCTCTACCTCTTTTAAAGTAGCACCTTGAGTTAACCCAAACTCTGCTAACAAGATATCTTGAGGTAGATCTTGAATCTCTAATCTAGCAAAATCGATTTTGCGTTCACTGGTGGTATAATCTTGCTGTCCTGTTACTATATCTGGATCTCTTCTTACTAACTCCGTCATATGCCGTTCAAAACCAAAGAGATTGCTGTTTTTGCCTTTATCATTACCTAAATTAGTTAGACCAACTTTGAACTTGATCCCAAGATAGGCGGTATTACCTCTAGGTTTATCATGCTGTGCTCCAGCTTCGATACTAATTCCATCTAAAATACCCAAAAATCTACCCGTTGGGTGGCTATAGTTATAGGTAAATCTTATCTTGGGACCTGCGGTGGTGACTGCGTTATGCTCGGTAAAATAATAACCACTAATATATCCAGTCAGATTATCAGTGAATGTGTAACCAACTTCAGCATCTATCCCAAATAGTGATCTTTCATATGAACCTCGAGTAGTAATGGTTCTAGCTACACCAATGTCTACGCCCGTAGTAATAGGAGTTTCAAAACTCCCTTCATTAATTAGCACCTCTTTTTGGCCAATAGTTCGATAGAGGTTTCCACCAACGAACCAATTATCGTGCCAATATTCACCACCAAAGGTCAGCTGGTTAAACCAATGAC
>CAZTPH010000147.1:0-3545 GCA_964614705.1 uncultured Coxiellaceae bacterium | reverse complement strand
AAATAGCTTACATAATAAGGGTCAAATTTTACCTTTTTAAAAACCTTTTTCTTAGGAGAAAGGGCTCTTTTAGGAGCTTTATTTTCTTTGTTCTCCATTAACTCTTCTTCAGTAAAATGGCTGCGAGCATCAATGATGGCGTCGGCTACTCCTTTAAGATAAAACTTGATAGCTCTAATCGCATCGTCATTTCCAGGAATTACATAGTCGATAAAATCAGGTGAATTATTGGTATCAACCACGCCAACTATTGGGATACGTAATTTTGCAGCTTCGCTAACTGCAATTTTTTCATGTCCTACATCGATCACAAAAATAGCGTCTGGTAGACCGCCCATATTACGAATACCGCCCAGACTTTTCTCTAACTTGGTAATTTCACGCATAATCGACAAAGATTCCTTCTTAGTCATTCTAGCAAAAGTATGGCTATCTCTTAGTCCCTCTAAATCCTGGAGACGTTTTAAAGATTGCCTAATGGTTTTATAGTTGGTTAACATGCCTCCTAACCAACGATAGTCTACATATGGCATACTGCAGCGGGTCGCTTCTTCACGTACCGCTTCGCGTGCTTGTGTCTTAGTCGCGACAAAAAGAATTTTTCCTTTTTTGGACGCAACACTACCTAAAAAATTAACGGCTTGTTTGTAAAGTTCTTGAGTTTTCTCAAGATTAACAATGTGAACTTTGCCTTTAGCAGTGAAAATATACGGAGCCATCTTAGGGTCCCAAAAGCGAGCCTGATGGCCAAAGTGAACGCCAGCTTCCAACATCTGACGAAGAGTAATATCAGTCATTTTTTTCTCCGGGTTATGCCTCCATCCATCCCAAAGCCCAACTAGCTAAACTACCACCAGCACCCAAACTTTGTGTCGACAGATGTGAGTATTATTTTTGTTATTGATTAATTTCGTAAAGCTTTATAACATATTCCTAAGATAATTATCAAATCATCCAAGATTGTTTCTAAATTGATCTACTTATTCAAATACATCAATTTTAAAAAAAGCATTACAAGACCGTAAGATATATGAAGATAACTATAAAGTCTACCCCTGAAATAGAAAAAATGAGGATTGCTGGCAGACTGGCAGCCGAAGTGCTAGATATGATTGAACCACACGTTAAGGCCGGTGTATCAACCTTAGAACTAAATCAGATCTGCCATGATTATATTGTAAATGTCCAGCGTGCTATCCCTGCCCCGCTAAATTATCGTGGATTTCCTAAATCAATTTGTACTTCGATTAATCATGTAATTTGCCATGGAATACCGAGTAGCAAAGAAAAATTAAAAGATGGTGACATCCTAAATATTGATATTACCGTTATAAAAAATGGCTACTTTGGAGACACTAGCAAGATGTTCATCATAGGTAACGGTTCATTATTGGCTAAAAGATTGGTGGTAGTAGCAAAAGAATGTTTAGAATTGGGAATTCAGGAGGTAAAACCACGAGCTCATTTTGGTAATATTGGCTCTGCTATTCAACGGTATGCCGAGTCCAAAGGATTTTCTGTGGTTAGAGAATATTGTGGGCATGGGATCGGAACAGCATTCCACGAGCCACCCCAAGTGCTGCATTATGGTGAGGCAAATACTGGACCAATTATGATGCCAGGAATGACCTTTACGATAGAACCAATGATTAATGCCGGGGCTTACCAAACTAAGCTATTACGCGATGGTTGGACAGTGGTTACTAAAGATCACCAGCTTTCTGCCCAGTGGGAACACACTATTTTAGTGACTAAAGATGGATATGAGATTCTAACTTTGCGAGAAGAAGAAAAGTAGCTCTAATTTTTTTATGCCCCCATCACGAGACTTTAAATCGTTGGGGAGCTAGGCATATCAATAATATACACTTAACCTTCTTTTTTGTTTTCTTTTTCTTTATTTAATGACTGTATACAATTGGTAATAACTGCTGGGGTCCAAAAAGCAACCATCCAAGTAACTGCTTCACAAGCTTCTTGTACTCGGCCAAGTTGTGGACAAACAAATTTAGTAAGAATATATGCAATATTTGATCCAGTAGCAAAATTAGCTAGCACTGGAGCCCAATTTGGAACATTAACTTCAAAACCACCGCTGATGGCGGATAATTCAATATAACCTAAGATAGCAATGCTATTTTTCATAGAATCTTCCCCTATTTGATTAAATTATTTTTATTTTTTATTGTTCTTTTTTAATTACGCCCTTACGTACTCTTTTAATGCCAGAATATAAAGCATGAGCTATCACAAAGACTCCTAACCCAACTTCGGCTAAAAACCAAATAGCACTATAACCTTCTAATTTAATACCTCCATTAACAACATTTATCTCGCTATCTTTAAGTTCATTAATCATATCTCTCTCCAGTTGAATTTATTGTAGATAGTAATCAAAAAACACTTACTAAGCTTCCAATTCCAATAAATAATAGATAGTAAGTATTGTTAACATCATAACAGACAAAAGATTAAGGAAATCTTAAGAGATTTAAAAAATTGAGGAGAACTAAATAATTAAATTAAAATAACATCAACTAAAAATAATGGTAATACTGCCGATATTAGCAGTACTCATATTATTAAGCTCCATAATATATAGTGAAGAAAAAACATTGCTCTTCTAAAAGATAATAAGTAGCATACGATTGTAACCTATTAGTATTAGGTGATTTAATGATTTAAATCGGATAACAGCTTAGAAGCGCAATTCGTGTAACCCCAAAAAATCATATATAATAACATGAGGATAAGACAATGATTTTACTAACAAATAGCGAAATGTTACGTGCTAATGGAAGATGTATTTGTATTGGCGATGGAGGTAATATATTGTTTGATAGAGAAATTACAGAGGTTAAATCTTGCAATATACTTTGTTGTGTAAGCCTTAACGGCTTGCAATATAGGTTTAACAACCAAATTTATGTTTGCGATAAAGAATACAAAAGAACATTTTTAGCGAATCTAACTGATATGACTGAACGCCTTTTTCAAGCAACTCCAAACATTAATATGCTAACACCGCCACCTACTAAGCATTATTAGTAACATAAATCTTGACTATGTGGTTCAATTTTTATAGCATGATGCAATATTATTCTTCAGAAATAGAGTAGGTTTTACTTTAACCAGCGCCAGTGAACCGTGAAAAATATATTTATTGTGTTGTCTTTGTACATGGTGTTTGTAGAGCCGTTTTTAGACCGAGCCGATTGCATAAAGTTTGGTAAAAATCTTGCTGCTAAAAAAAATGACGCAAGAATGGCATTTTATATTGCTGGTTTCCTAAGAAATTGGGTCATGTATGGTATACTATTGATCTGTGCCTTGGTATCTAATACCAGCTTGTATGAGTTGGGTTTTAAGCTAATTAATCTATCTAACTATTTTTCTAGTTCCTTAACCATCCAAATCTCGGTAATCTTATTGTTTATTTTATACTTTTCCTATTTTTATATTTTTCCACTCATTGTAGTTCATTTTAGTAAGGTTGTTTTCTCATATGTGGTAAAAGTGTTGGCTTCCATCGCCCCTATTATTCC
>CAZTPH010000146.1:3121-3558 GCA_964614705.1 uncultured Coxiellaceae bacterium | reverse complement strand
GGAATCATCTGATGTTCATGAAACTCTAAAAATTTCTTACCTATTTTTGCTGATAAATTTGCAAATGAGTCATCTTCCTTGATTAAGCTTCTCAATACTATCGTATTAATAAAATTGCCGATAATATCTGCTATTTCATTGTTGCGATTGGCTACCACTACTCCAAAACCAAAATCATTTTGTCCAGAATATTTATGCAACAATATTTTAAAAACTGTTACCAAAAATACGAATAATGAAATTTGGTGTTGATTACAAAATGCTTCCACTGACTCTAACAAATCACCCAAATGCAGTTTTTGCTTGCTACCTTTAAAATTAGATCTTGGCAATCTTGGTCTATCAGTAGGAAATTCTAGTGCCGAAACACCATCTAATTCTTTTTTCCAAAAAACAAGACCTTGTTCATATGCTTTAGAAGATAAATAATTATAATA
>CAZTPH010000146.1:0-3111 GCA_964614705.1 uncultured Coxiellaceae bacterium | reverse complement strand
TCTTCCAAAAAAACTGGTTTATCATGCAAAAAACATCGATATAGATATAATAATTCCTTGATCATAATACCGACTGAAATCCCATCAGATATAATATGGTGTACATTAATAACCAAAAACCACCTCATATTAGGCAAGGAATACAAAATTACCTTACATAAAGGGCCAGTACCTAGATCAAAAATCTGATGTTTTGCATCATGAGCAAACATAGTTATCTTTCGCTCAACTTCATGTTCTTCTAATTTAGTCAAATCTTTTAATACAAAATCTATAGGCAAAAATGGATGTACTATTTGCCAATATGTGTTGCCATCGTATTCAAATGTAGTACGCAAAGTTTCATGACGTTGCATTATAGCCAAAAAACATTTTTTCAAAACTCCCACATTTACATCCCCAGTAATTTTTAAACATATGGGTAAGTTGTAAAGAGGTATATCTTTGGCCATCTGTTCATGTAACCAAATCTGCTTTTGTTGTGGTGACATTTGCCATTTATAATTTTGCATACCAAAAACCATCAACATTTTTAATAAAATTATGACTAGGTAAAAAATTATCAGCTGGGGCATTTTTTGATGTAGGAATAAACTTTGCCTTACAGATTTTGCAACCAAATTGCCTAGCAAAATTAAAGATTTCTGCAAGAAAAATACCTTCCACTCCACGAGTAAGTACTCTACAACTCAATAAAAAAGACTCAAAAAACAGCACTGAATTTTCATCAATCTTGCAGATTGCTACACCAGTCAAACCATAATCACCAAAGTTATCTTTTACCGAAGCAACAAATAATTTATAATTAACATCATTAAATCTGCTGAGAATCTCAGTTTTAGTATAGCGCCGTGTTGTCAAATTGAACTGATTAGTCTTATTAACCAACTGTTCCACACGATCAATATGTTGCATTTTTGCAAACTGTACTTCTACATTAATTTGTAACGATTTTATAAACTCATCGTAAGATAAATGGTCTCGCTGCTGTTGTCGCTTATGTTCGTCATTAATCATCGCTACCCTAGTATGGTCTTCATTAGTTAAATTAAGCTTATGAGTAGGCAGCTTTTTGATATCATTTAGGTATTGTAACAAATCCCTTGAAGCCAATAGACATAAGACTTCAGGACAAAATTTTCTTACTTCTTCGATCTCAAATTGGTTATCATCGACAAATATTATACTATCGGTGCTGATATTAAGTTTTTGAGCAATAGCTGTTATACCTTTATATTTAGGATCCCAGTTAATACTAAAAGCTGAAATATGCTCTTTCTTTAAAATCATCTCATCATGTTTTTCAAAAACTTCCCATACATCTTGTTGGTTATTCTTACTGAGAATAGCTAATAACAATCCTTGTTTTTTTTGCTCTAGTAAATAACGCTGCACATCTTTATATACAATTCCTGGAAAATCATTACTCAAAACAATATTATGCATACCATCTTCACCAATGATCCCTCCCCATAACACTCCATCGCAATCTAGTACAATACATTTCTTGGCCGGCTTTACCATCATCTTAATAAACTTAGCCACTTCATCTCCAACATATCGACAAAATTTATCGGCCCAAGGCTGCCTAAATAAATACCATGTTCTTAAATCATTAACATGCATACTACCAAATGATCGTTCTAAAAAATCCAAATCAAATATATACAAATCAGGCCGTTGCTTCAGCCAATCAAGATAATAGTTTTTTACTTGAGCATAAAATTTCTCTAATAATCTCCTGGTATTTATATCAGAAAAAGCCAAGTGTGGAATATGAGGAAATGGTGGCAAAAAAAAGATAACTGAATATTTTTTGGTTTCTAAAAAATTAACTGCGTCTTTTAAAATTTCAAATTTAGACTTTAAATCTTGAAAAGACTCTCCATTTAAAGCACGATCAATCTCATTCAAAAACAAATCTTCTATTCTCCAAATAATCATAACTAGGTTGGTTTCAGCTAAAACATCACGTGATAAACATGATTCAATAACACGATTATAAGGAGCCAAATGAATAACATTATTGAAACCGTTTTGCAATAATGAGTCTGCTAAATATTCCCGCAACGGCTGAATGGTAAAACTAGCGAATAAGGATGCATTAACTGTATGCTGCTGCATTATCTATTCCTCTTTCAACCTATCTATGAATCCTTTATCTATCAGTATTTTCCTGGCTGCAGCAACCGAGTTAATTTGTCTAATTTCATCAATAGTAAATTCTACCTCAAAATCATCTTCCAACCTTGCTATCAAAGCCATACTAACCAAGCTATCCCATTGCACAATATTACGCGATGATGTTTCTTCACTAATTTCTTCATAATTAACTTTTAAAACCTTAGCAAACAGTAAGCGTAATTTATCCATATATATCTCCTAAGAAAAATATCCAATCTTTACAAAATAGTTAATATAGGTATCCAGCAGATCTATGACAGCAGGAAATTTAATTTTCAACTCTGCTAATATCTGCATTGTTTCTAGATTACTAAACTTAGTATTAGTATTATAGCCCTCCATCTGTGATATTTGTGAGACGACAGGAAGGAGCTTTGCTGCTGACTCATCTGCCATTAATTTTTCATGCCAAACCTCAGGGGCTTCTTGTTTAAGCAGATATCCCTTACTATTAAGAACTTCAATAAATTCATTAAATGCTAGAGAATTAACATTAAATAGATGAAAATTACAATTTATATTATCTAGTTTACTCAAAGCTACAATCGCCCTGCTAGTAATATCTACTGGAGCAATCTCGACTGGCATATCTACTACTGGAAGAGAGCCAACTTTAATTCCAGTTCTAATAATCTCCCATAAAAAATCATTAGTCTGACAAGCACCAGTTATACTATCACCAGAAACTCTTCCTAAACGATAAATATTGATAGGAATCCCTCGTTTTCTTCCTAACTCAATTATATTTTCTGCGACCCACTTACTCCTAGTATAACCAAGATTTAAACTTTCCCAATATTTAGGTAACTGACTTTCAACAATGGGATCACCACTAATCATATCTTTGTTACCAAAAACATATAATGTGGAAATAAAGTGTACTGGCTTTATTTTAGTCGCAACCGCTAAGCGTAAAATCTCTTGAGT
>CAZTPH010000145.1:0-3561 GCA_964614705.1 uncultured Coxiellaceae bacterium | reverse complement strand
ATTTTTTTAACTCTTTGATGATGGTATTGGCAGTTTCTACCGGATCGCTACCATCTAGAGGAGCAACATCTATCAAGTGAAGTAATATACTAGTACGAGAAAGATGTTTGAGAAATTGGATGCCAAGACCTGCGCCGATTGATGCGCCTTCGATTAGTCCGGGAATGTCGGCAATTACAAAACTTCTTTCTTCATCAACCTTTACAACCCCAAGATTAGGATGCAAGGTAGTGAAAGGATAATCCGCTACTTTTGGTCGTGCGGCACTGACTGCGCGAATGAAAGTGGATTTTCCGGCATTTGGCAATCCTAATAAACCAACATCAGCTAGCAATTTTAGTTCTAAACGAAGCTCTAGTTCTTCTCCTAGTTTTCCTTTTGTGGTGCGGCGTGGTGCGCGGTTAGTGCTACTTTTAAAATGGAGGTTGCCAAATCCATGAAAACCACCCTTTGCAACACAGATGGTTTGATGGGGGCGATTTAGGTCGGCAATTAATTCGTCGTTATTGGCATTATAGATTAAGGTGCCAACAGGTACTTTGATGAAAAGATCTTTGCCGTTTTTTCCAGTGCATTGGCTTCCCATGCCATCTTCACCGCGTTCAGCCTCGAAGTTCTTACAAAAACGAAAGTCGACTAATGTATTCAAGTTTTGGTCGGTAACAAAAAAAACACTACCACCGTTGCCGCCATCGCCGCCATTAGGGCCGCCGAATGGTGCAAATTTCTCCCTCCTAAAACTTAAACAGCCGTTGCCACCATCGCCAGCTTTAATTTTAATTTTTGCTTCATCGACAAATTTCATAGAATAATTTTCGTTCTTTAGTGGTAAATAGGATAGCACACAAAATTGACAATGTGATCACTTTTTTATTGTTAGTTGACACGATATCATCAAAAAACATTACAACCAAATCTGTTTTTAATTACCATGATTTTTTTACTCAAATCAAGAGCATATTATCTATGAACGTAGAACCATCTTTAATTTGCTTAATTATTTCTATACCTATCGCTCTGTGAACGCAAGATGGCTAGGCATGCAAGCTGACAGTACCCTTTCATCTAGTAACTCATTTTTAAAGGTAGAGGTTAGAAGAATGATACTTGATTCCATTATAGTAGCATTCAATTGCCGATTTTAGGAGCTATACTTGGTGTCTACACGCACTTTATATGCGGTCCATCAACGCTACTAACATCATCAAAATAATATTCAATCCCGTAACGATAACTGACTTGTGAATAGCAACACCATTCTTTGCAAGTAGTGTCCATTATCCATAAGGAGTGCTCTGTAGTCGAAGTCCACTTGAGATCGATTTTCCCATCAATTTTAGATTTTGTGGCAACAAGGCAGTTACATATGGTACCACCTATTATGTCAGTTAAATAACGACATTCAAATACTGTTATCATTTAAGTTCCTCCACGTTACGTTGTATAGTTTATTTTAGATATTTTTCCTCGAGCTATGAGTTAAGTAAGCGATAAATCAAATGCATTCCAAACGCACCTTATTTTTGTGATTGTACCACATCTAACTTTCATGACAAAATTTGCTGAAGAGAAAGTAACTATCTGATAATAAATAAAATTGGTTCTTGTGTATGCTACAGTATCTAACTTTTTTCATTTGCAGCTAAAATACTATTTCATATGGAGTTCTCAGCCCCAATCTTTCTTCGTATCCTTAATATTATGCTAAGAACAGTAGCTTGCAACTACTGTTCTTAAGATAATTTTTATTAATTGCAGTTAAATAACTGCATCTTCTTGTAACATGCCGTTTGGCCGCCCTGTTGCAGTAAGCTTTGTTAGCATATATAACATTGAATGGGGCAAATATTTTTTAATCCCTTGGCATCAGTAGTATTCACTGGAGTTATCGCTACCTTATTGATTAATCCATTTTGCATATTAACGCTAGCAGTAGTGGATTGCAGCTACTTTTTCAGATTAAATATTTTTTAGATTAAAAGATCTGGTGTCTATGGTCTTTTAATGAGATACTCGCCAGCTTTATGAAACCTAAGATTAGAAATATAGCGATTATCGCCCACGTAGATCATGGTAAAACCACTTTGGTTGACCAGTTGTTACGCCAATCTGGCACCCTTAAACAGAAGTTAGGTGTTGCTCAAAATGAAGATTTAGTAATGGATTCAAATGAGTTAGAACGGGAGCGTGGTATCACCATTTTGGCAAAAAACACTGCTATTGAGTGGCATGGCTTCAAAATCAATGTTGTTGATACCCCTGGACATGCTGATTTTGGTGGTGAGGTAGAAAGAATTTTATCGATGGTAGATTCAGTTTTGTTGTTGGTTGATGCAGTTGATGGTCCCATGCCGCAGACCCGTTTTGTTACCCAAAAGGCTTTTTTACGGGGGCTAAATCCTATTTTAGTGGTTAATAAAATTGACCGGCCCAGCGCTCGTCCTGATTGGGTGGTGGATCAAATTTTTGACCTTTTTGATAGTTTAGGCGCAACTGATCAGCAATTAGATTTTCCAGTTATTTATACTTCAGCTATTAAAGGTTTTGCCACTTTCGATTGGAAAAAACCTACCAATGATATGAGCTTACTTTTTCAATTGATAATAGATCGGGTGCCGCCTCCTGAAGTTGATCAAGAAGCATCTTTTGCTATGCAGATTAGTTCACTCGATTACTCTAGTTATGTTGGTACCATTGGAATTGGTAGAATTAAACATGGAAAAATCAAAAAAAACATGCCAGTAGCCGTGGTGGATCGAGAGGGTAAGGTTCGTATGGGAAGGATTTTGCAAATCTTGGGTTTTTTAGGATTAAATCGTTACGAGGTAGAGGAGGCTGCAGCAGGAGACATTGTAGCAATTACTGGAATCGAAGGGATTAAAATCTCTGATACTTTGTGTGATCCAAGCGAGCCAAAAGCGTTACCACCACTTACTATTGATGAGCCAACTATCAGCATGATCTTTGAAGTGAATACTTCTCCCTTTGCAGGGCGTGAAGGGAAGTTTCTTACTAGTAGACAATTACGTGAAAGACTTTATCGAGAGCTATTGCACAATGTGGCTTTGCGCGTTGAGGATACCGATTCACCAGAGAGATTTAAAGTTTCTGGTCGAGGTGAGTTGCACCTGGGAATTTTAATTGAAACAATGCGTAGAGAAGGGTATGAGCTAGCAGTAGCACAACCCCAGGTAATTTTCAAAGAAATAGATGGTGTGCAGTGTGAACCGTATGAACTTTTAGTGGCAGATATAGAGTTGGTTCATCAGGGTGCAGTAATGGAGGCACTTGGTGCCAGAAAAGCTGATATCATTAATATGCAGCCAGATAGCTCTGGTCGGGTACGTTTGGAATATTTGATTCCGACCCGAGGGTTATTAGGTTTTCAAACTGAATTTATGATCTCTACTTCCGGTGGTGGTTTGTTGCACCATGTTTTTGACCATTATGGCCCAGTTAAATCTGGTGTTTTGGCTAAGAGAACGCGTGGAGTGTTGGTGGCTAATGGAAGAGGTAAAACTACTGGGTACGCACTGTTTAATTTACAAGAACGAGCACAAT
>CAZTPH010000144.1:2826-3590 GCA_964614705.1 uncultured Coxiellaceae bacterium | reverse complement strand
AATTTTACGATCTAAACGAGGAGTTAAAGTAACTGATAAATATTTATCGATTGCAGCGACCAAAGCATGTTTGCCGTGCAAAACAGCATGCTCGCCGAATAACATTAAACTACCAGGTACGGTAACCTTATACAATCTCAAGACCCCCATTCATCCCACGAACGGCTAGAATTTCATAGCCATATTTTGTGCTTAACTCGTTTAGATCTAGATCACCCACCACCAAAACTATGCCGCCTGATTCGCCTTGGACTGATCCCGCCCCACTAATCTTTGCTGCCCCACCCAACTTTTCAACTTCACCAATAAAGTTTTTTACCGTATCTGGTACCACCTCAATTTCACACAATAATTGATGATTTTTACTAACTGCCTGAGCAAATTCATCAAGACGATTTTTTTGCCATGCTTTGTCCATAGCAATAGTCGTTTGAGCAAACTCATCTAACATCGATCCAGATTGAAAAAATTTAGACGCATGCTCTACACATTGACCAGTAGAGGAGAAAGGTCTTCCAGTATTTACCACCTTTAAAGGAAACGCCGATATAGACCTTCTGCTTGCAATTCCATTAGTAAAAAAATATGCCCCTCCATACAAAGATAAATAAAGATCTAAACCACTGGATCGACCATGCTGGAGATTCTCAATCTCTCGGCTAAAATAGAGATATTTATCCATAGCTAAAGTCTGACCATGGTAGCTAACTAAGGCATGAGCCAAACTCAAAATCACTGCTGATGAAGCCCCCATCCCGCACCCC
>CAZTPH010000144.1:0-2816 GCA_964614705.1 uncultured Coxiellaceae bacterium | reverse complement strand
ATTTGAATTTTTAAACCTCCATTAATCTCCAAAAACAAATTATCTACTAGATAGATAAAAGCATACTTGATTAACTCTAAAGGACTAGTAATAACCTCTGCAATAGCTAATTTACCCACAGTATATTTGCGATAACGTTTACTTACTGCAAACCTCAATTCATGTAAACTCTCCATAGTAACTACATCTTTCGCTCCATCATTTAAAACCTCAAACCAAATACCATGTCCTGGCTGCTGAATAACAGTAGTAGTAACAAACCGATCGACCGCCAAAGCTAATGCTGGCCGACCATAAACCACCGAATGCTCACCGGATAAGATAATTTTTCCTGGCGCGCGCGTAATTGTAGTTATCTCTTCCACAAACCCTACTCTATTTTATATATTCTTTCATGATTATAGATTTGGTTTAAACTAAAACCACCTGTTTGCCAATCATTTGGCACAACCATGCTTCCATTATCTAAGTCAAATTTGAATTGATGCATTGTAACATATTGGTTAAACGAGAGCTCTTCTCTTCTATCCAGCATATTTCTAACTGAACGCTTGGGCAGATAATTGCTATAACCATTAACTACTCGCGCAGCAAAAAATTCAGCTACACTTCCTGAACCATAACTATAAAGCCCTACTAATTTACCATCCAGATTATGCCCAGCGTTCTCAAGCAAAGATAAAATCGATAGATATAAAGAAGCGGTATAGCAATTTCCTACCTCTTTGCTGTAGATTAAACCAGCATCAATTTGGTAATTCAGTTGAGCTTGATCCAACTTTGCTTTACTAAGTCTAGCTAATTTTTGATGGGTTTTTTCTACTAACTTAGCAAGTGGTACATGATAACAAAAATGTTCATGATCCTGAAAAGATCTACCACTTAATAAGATATACTGTTTGAAACTTTCCTCTGCAAGGCGCATATAAGCATCACAAGACAATCTGCCATCTACTAAAGCATAATCAAGATAATTAGGACGCCAAAAATCCATAGTTTCCTTGGTGCAAAACCCAGCATAATTATCCAAGGTAAGTAATCTAGGATTAGCGCTAATCAACATCGCCATAGCTCCGCTACCCTGAGAAGATTCTGCCGCAGAACCAATTTGATAGCGCGCAACATCAGCAGCAATTAATAAAACTTTTTTAGTAGGATTTTGCTGTAACCACATCAAAGCCATCTGCAAACCAAAAGTAGCGCTATAACATGCTTGTTTTAATTCGATAGCCCGACAACGTCTTGGTAGATCAAATAATTTATGGATATAAGTAGCTGCGGACTTAGAAAGATCATAGCTACTTTCGGTAGCAAAAATGATCATTTCAATCTTAGAACGATCAACATCCGACAAAAGATCACTAACACAAGATGCAGCCATCGTAATAATATCTTCATTAGGCGGCGTAACCGCCATTTTAAATTGCCCAAAATTTTCGTAAAATTTGGTGTAATCTTCACCGCGAGCATCGGCTAAACTTTTTAAATCAAGATAATATCTTGGGGTATAAAAACTTAATTTATCAATACCAAAATTCATATTCTAATCTACCTAAATCAACAAGTTGGCGCCAGCCAAAATAATGGCCACCTATTTTGGACAATTTACCATACACATATGCCCACTATCTAGAATAATCTTGCTCCAATTATCCGCTTCAGCTAGTTGCCCAAAGGTCATAGCAATTATTCCTCAATGTAAATACTATGTACTAAAAGATAACTTGCCATAGATCACCCTAATTTTAGGATAATTCTACTAAATTATCAGCAAATTGTCACAATAGGATTTTTGCTTACTGCAGCAAGTTGTTACAATAGAGCCAAAGATTATGGAAGGATTATCCACAGCAAAAAATTGACCAGTCAATTGCCAAAACCCGGTTGTTCTTTGAAAACCTAGACACAGCAACCAAAATAAGAGTATATAAGATTAACCAAACCCGATTCCTAAATTACTTTTACGTTCTATCCCTAAATCTTGACAAATTAGGATAATGTTCTCGATCCCTAACTATATCAATATCAAAATTTTCAGGAGGCAAAGTACCCATTTTAACTAAATATCTGAATATCTCTACAACCCAAGGACCACAATTATAGCCATCATTTTGGAATTTGAGAGATGAAACCAAGTAATCTTTAGTTCCGGTATTTGGATATATCGCTTGAAGTACCTTAACCAAACTATCTGGCATTTTATCTCCAAATGGATCAAAATACCTTATAGTAGGTGATGTTCTAGTTGTTTCATTATCGTGACAGATATACAAACCAACCCAATGCCAATTACCAATATTAATTGGTACCACGATACTGTTTTCTTGCGGTGATAATTTTTCCAGTTCTAGCAGATTCTCTTTTAAAGTTTTGCCATCTCGCTGATCTAAACCAATAGAGGTCATTATATTTACTTTTGAATTACCAAGATATCCTTTTAGCAAAACATTCATGTCATCATCAGTATACCATAGATCTTGATTTGGCACTTTCTGAGAAAAAGTGCTAATATCTCGTTGGATCTTGGTTTTTTTCGGTTTCGATTCTTTGTTTACCCTAATAGACCTATCTTTAACAGCACTATTTTGCCGTGGATTTTGTCTAGCAAATTCTTCTTTGACTCCTTCATATTTTTTTGTACTCAACTCTGTACGTTTGATTTCAGCTATTTGACTAACCTCGATTACATCTTGTGTAGCTTCAAAAACATCATCTTCTTGAATATCTTTATCATCATTACCAACAGTAACTTCGTTTACCTCATAACCATCATTAAGACGCTTGATTTCAGCTATTTGACCAGCCTTAATGACATC
>CAZTPH010000143.1:466-3640 GCA_964614705.1 uncultured Coxiellaceae bacterium | reverse complement strand
AATGATTCTAATGTTTATGTAACATGGACTGATGATCGTAATGGTAATAACAACATCTATGCTCAAAAATTTAATCTCAGCGGTGTTGCAGAGTGGACCAATGATCAAAAAATAACCGACGATATAGACTCGTCAGATCAAAATTCACCTGCTATTATCATAAGTTCAGATAATAAAATTTTTAGTGCTTGGCACGATGAAAGAAGTTTATCCAAGGAGATCTATGCAACCGAAATTAGCGAACCAGGAACACCAACGGTGGTGGCCAATGTCCCCTTGGTTATAACCGGCTCAAGATTGATATACAAAGATCCATTGCAGTATAAATATAGTCAAACGCATGCTACTGACGGTGGTGGTGACTTGTCTTTGCAGTTGGAGTGGGATGCATCATATCAAATAGTTGCAAGCAGCACCTTGACAGGGCTAATTGTGACTGAATGCCGCCCCCTTAACTGCCCTATTAGTATTAGCGCTGATGAAATAAAAACAATTGAAATTTATGTTAAATAAAATTTTAAAAAAGCCATTGTTTTTTTATATGGCTGGGCATTCATTTTCCTCAACTATGAAAAATAAAACCGGTTTCACTATGATTGAATTAATTGTCGTGATTGCAGTTATGGGTGTCATCTCAACCATGGTTTTAAATTTTACCGTCATGGGTCTGAGAGCTTCTCGTTTTGAGGCTGAACAAGCTGAAGCGGTCAAACAAGCCAGAGATGCAATGAACATTATGAAGACTGAAATTAGAGGCGCAAATAATTCCGCCCATGGTGATTACCCGATTTCTGTAATTACTAATCAAGAGTTTGCTTTTTTCTCCGACATCGACAAGGATGATGTGTATGAAAAAGTTAGATACTACCTCGACGGCTTGGAGTTAAAAAAAGCTGTCATTGAGCCCAATATCTCTAATTTGTATACAGACCCACCAGTCATTACGGTTATTGCTAATTACGTCAATAATCAAACCGAAAATGTCTTTAACTACTATACCTCTAATTATACTATTGCTGGGGATATTAACGAGGTTAGATTAATTAATATGAATTTAAAAATCAACGTTACTCCGGAAATATCACAGGCTGATATTTATGTCGAAACTGATGTTGCTCTCCGTAATCTTAAATCAAATTTATAAGTTAATGAATATGCAGAAACAAAAAATAAAACAATTCATGAATAACAGCAGAGGCTCGATGTTAATCCTTGCCTTGGTTTTGACCGGTCTTTTTATGGCCATGACTATGGGCGCCATCGGCCTAGCTCTTGTACAACAAAAATTAAATAGGAACAAAATTGCCAGCAATCAAGACGCTCATATTGCTGAGGCTGGTGTTAATTATTATCGCTGGGTGCTATATCATGATCCAGAAGAGTATTGCAATAAAGAGGCTTGTCGTGCCTCGACCACTCCATATGGGCCATACGCATATACGGACGCTAGTGGCAGCATTACAGGTCATTATGAGTTATATATTACCCCACCAGCTATTAATGCCTCAACTATCGTGACAGTTAAATCAATAGGGTGGGAAGATGGCCACCCAAGCGTTAAAAGAGTCATTGAGGTTAAACTAGGAAAACCCTCTTGGTCTAATTTTGCAACTTTATCTAATAATGATATTACATTTGGTGCTGATACTGAGGTTTGGGGGCCTATTCATTCAAATGGCGGTGTTCGATTTGATGGAATAGCTCATAATATTATTACCTCTTCCAAGGATTATTATACCGACCCAGATCATGCCAGTAGTGATGTTTTTGCGTTTGGAGTGCATACTCACAATGGTGCTGGTAATGGTACTTATAATACAACCGAAGAAGGAAATCCCGGACTAAGTCTTCCTGCGCCAGATCAAAGTGCAACTTTTCTTTCTGGTCGCGAATTCCCCGTCCCAATCGTGAGCTTTAGTTTATTAGATAACTATATAAGTGAGACATATATTAAAGCTTCTTCAAGCGGAATGATTATTGATCCTAGAAGTGCTGGGATAGCTGATCCTGAATCAGAGCCAACTCTTCGTAATTGCATTAGCTCTACCTGCGACGAGGGATTCCATATTACACTAAAAACAAATAATACTTTTGAAATTAGGGATGTCTCCGCTGTTTTCCCGGATTGGAGTAATAATCCCAGTGCAGACTCTAAAAGCCTTAGTATAAAAACTGAAGGAGCTGCTAAAACTTTTAGCATTCCGGAGAACGGAATAATTTTTGTCAAAAATCATGTCTGGATTGATGGAAAAATAAACGGAAGCAAGGTGAACGTTTTAGCATTTTTCGAACCGTTTACGGGCACTGTTAACACTGCGAGTATAATCACTAATAAGGATTTACTTTATACAAATTATGACGGCACAGACTCCATTGGACTTATCGCTCAAGGCGATATTGGCCCTGGTTTGTATAGCGAAGGTGCTTTGTCGGGAACGGAGGATCAAATGGAATTAAGAATTGATGCAGCTATGATTGCTAAGACTGGTCGAGTCGGTCGTTTGTATAACAAGCACAGTAGCGGCGATGAGTATCCCAAGAGACAAACGATAACTATTTATGGGTCTTTGGCAACAAACCAGCGCTATGGTTTTAGTTATTCTTGTGGCACCAGTGATCAATGGTGTTCTGGATATAAAATTAGGAATATAATTTATGATAATAATCTTACGCTGGATCCCCCGGCGAATTTTCCTACCACGGGAGAGTATACTTTTGTTTCTTGGAAAGAAGATTAAAATGTGTTACAATAAAGTTATAAAATATTTAATACTAAAGTATGCTCTCATTCAGACAATCAAATTTTCCCATCGGACTTGACATATCAGACACCTCGCTTAAATTAGTTCAATTAAGGAAAAAAACCAACAAAATTAAAATTCAGGCGATGGGACGAGTTGAATTGCCTATCGGTACTATTGAAAAAGGTGAAATAAAAAATCAACGTGTTTTTTTGGAATCATTGGAGAAGTTAATTGCTAAGCCAAAATTTGGCAATATTACCACTAATGAAATTGTTGCATGTTTGCCAGAGTCAAAAACTTACATAGAATTAATCAAGATTGCTAAATCATCAAATCAGATTGAAAATGTAATAGAGACTGAGATGGAAAAATATTTCCCCATTTCCGCTAATGAATTATTTTATGATTGGCAATCTTGATTAATTCTATG
>CAZTPH010000143.1:0-456 GCA_964614705.1 uncultured Coxiellaceae bacterium | reverse complement strand
TAATTTTTAAATTGCTTAATTTAGTGAAGATAAAAATAACTATAGTGTTTTAATCGGCGCTGCCGAGAAAGCTGTAGTAACACAGTATATTGCCATTTTTAATAAAGCCAAGCTTTCAACGGTTGCTTTGGAGATTGAGTCTGTGGCCATTTGCCGGGCTTTATTGACCGAGGAGTCACCAAATTTCAAAATTAAGCAATTTAAAAATTACCTAATTATTGATATAGGCTACAATCGTACCAATTTAATAGCCTATTCTGGCAATGCCATTGTTTTTTCAGTAAGCATCCCCGTGTCTGGCAGAGAGATTACAAAAAAAATTGCCGATATTTTAGAAATAAGCGAGGAACAAGCCGAGAAGGCAAAGATAATTTGCGGTCTTGATGAAACAATTGCCAAGGGTATAATTAAAAAAATTCTTGCTAACACCTTAGACGTTGTTAACAAAAGAATTGA
>CAZTPH010000142.1:0-3648 GCA_964614705.1 uncultured Coxiellaceae bacterium | reverse complement strand
TCAATCGGTCAACTAACGTACTAACTATATCGGTCATATCACGTATTAGTGACACTTGCTTGCCTGGTTTGATAATAATAGCTATTATAACCATAATAATTATTATGGTATTGAAAAATGCGACATAAATTGAATGCAAAAGAGGCAAAAACTCGCTTTGGGGTGTTATTAGATATGGCGCAACGTAAACCTGTTACTATAGAAAAAAATGGTCGTCCTGTTGTTGTTTTGTCTGTGGATGATTTTTCTTATTATGAAAAAATAGAAGATGAATTATTGGCATTAAAAGCTAGTCAAGCCGAAAAAGGAGGCTGGGTTGGGCAAGATGAAAGTGCTGATTTTTTGTCAAGGCTCGGCAAGAAGTAAAAATATTTGTGTATGTTAAGAATTAAATTTACTAAAAATGTATGTAGGTTTTTAGGCAGGTTGCCAGTTAAGCATGCATTGCAGATTAAAACTAAAATTCATGAGTTATAAGCGAATCCTCTTCCGCAAGATTCTAGAGCTTTAATTGGATATCCAAGTTATCGTAGAGTTACAGTCGGTGAGTATCGTATTGTTTATCGTCTAGATGGTGATCTTTTGCTAATATCTTTAATCGGAAAGCATAATGATGGAGAGGTATACAAAAAACTTAGGCAGATCCTATAATCAATCAGTTCGTATTAGTCACCAGCAAAGTATCCCACAGTTTAGCTACAATTCTCATTTTGTCAGACTTTTTAGCGGCGAATAGATTTCGATAATGAGATTCTCCAGTTATTAAATAAATTTTACGCTCACTATTCCACCTGCGCCAAAATTCTTCATTATCAATCATCCAAGAACTAGTATCTTGATGTTTGGTGCCAAAGTCTAGTTCTCCATGAAAAGCCGCTACGGTAACTGTTCTATTAAGATAAAATGATAGATCTTGATAGTACCCGGCGTATGATATTACTTCATCTTCAGGTTTGAGTTTTTGTTGTAATACTGTTATCAGTGGTTTAATCGATTGGCGATTGATGGTAGAGATTTTGGGGCTGATATAAAGCCAAGTAGCGGAGGTTATCATAACGATGGTTATTAGGCTAGTCACCACCCCTTTAGTGCGATAGTAATAGCTAGTTAGTAAAGCGTTGGCTAACATTAGAATAGCTACGGTAACTAAATTTTGCTTGGTGATGACATGTTCACTAAGATCAGCTCCAAATACAGCGCTAGTAGCGGCTATACTTAAGAGAAAGCTGAGCAGAGAAAATGCATAGAAGCTAACCCCAATTTGCCACGATTTTTTTTCTGTCCAAATATGAGCAAAATATTTGCCGATAACTATAGCTAGCGGAGGCAATACAGGCAAAATATAGGGAATAAGTTTTGATTGTGAAAAGGTGTAAAAGATATAAATTACGCTAGTCCACACCAATAACAATATGGTTTGTTTTGAGTTTGCCTCTTGTTTGATTCTTTTTAAAGTGTTGATTAATGCTGATGGCAAAAATGTTATCCAAGGGTAGAGTCCAGCCACTAGCAAAGCGGGGAAAAACCACCACTTTTGAGAACGACTAGCATAATCGGTAAAATATCTTAAAAAATGTTGCTCGAGAAAGTAAAATCTAAAAAATTCGGGATTTTTTATCTGAACCAAAATATGCCAAGGTAAGACGGTAATCAGAAAAATAAATATGCCGGCTATAGGATAATAATTTTTTAAATTACGCCACTCTTGATTGATCGTTAGCCAAACTAATATGGTAATGCCAGGGAACATAATACCTACTAGACCTTTGGTTATTACCGCACATCCCACTAGAAAATAGCTGATTATTAGTAGTGCTTTTCTTTTACCTCCCAGATCACATTTGGTTGCTAACAGAAAGGCCGCTAATGCTCCTGTTAAGAAAAAAGTTAAAGTTACATCTAGGGTTATTATTCTAGTTAAAGCAAATACTAACGCACAAGTTGACAAGACGGCTGTTGATAAAAGTCCGGTTAATCTTCCGTAGAGAGAGCGTGCCAGCCAATAGGTTAGTAAGATTGTGCCAAATGCGAATAGAGCATTAATGATGCTGACTGATGCTTCATTTGCTCCCAGAAGTTTGATTGGGATGGTTTGTAACCAATAAAATAGAGGAGGTTTTTCAAAATATTTTACTCCATTGAGATGGGGCGTCAGGTAATCGCCAGTTACTACCATCTCACGTGGTATTTCGGCGTATCTTGCTCCATCAGGAGCAGCAAGCGGATATTGTCCTAGAGTAACGCCAAATAGTGTGCCAACTATAACCGTAATTGCTATTAGATCTTTGATCCAGGAGTTCATCTTATATCTCTATTCGTCTTGCTAGAGCTTGAGCTAGGGTATTTGCGTCAGTATATTCTAACTCTCCACCAAATGGGATGCCATGGGCAATTCTTGTACACCTGGCAGTAGTTAAATTGTGAACGATGTTAGATAGGTAGTGAGCAGTAGCTTCTCCTTCAACGGTTGGATTAGTGGCAATAATGACCTCTTTAATAAGATCTTTTTCTGCTTTTAATCGCTGACTGAGTTCTTTCGTTCCTATCTCATTTGGTCCAAGGCCATCAATAGGTGATAGATGCCCCATCAAAGTAAAATATATGCCCTGATAACTATGGGTTTGTTCGATAGATAAAATGTCTATGGGGGATTCAACAATACATAATGTAGAATTATCCCTTTTAGTATTGCTGCATATTTTACATAGATCATCTTCGCTGAAATTACGGCATCTTTGGCAGTTAGTTATTTCATTTAGAGTTTTTTCTAGAATTTTTGCCAGGTGTAGTCCTTCACTACGTCTTTGCTGTAGTAAGCAAAAAGCCATTCGCTGAGCCGACCTTGGGCCAATTCCAGGAAGCGTGCGCAGCGCTTGGATTAATTGTTCTACTAACTGAGTATGAGCCATTATTTATTGCCCAGGTAATTTCATTCCCTGCATGGCTCCGAGGAATTCTTGTTGGATAGCTACTTCTGCTTTATGTGCGGCATCAGTAATGGCTGCTGCGATTAAACCATTTAATACTTCTACGCCTTGAGCAAGTAACTCTTGGTCAATGATTACTCTGGTGGCTTCATGTCTGCCATTCATGTAGACCTTGACTGAGTAGTTGTCTACCCCAGCTTTACCTTCAATTTCCAAGGATAAAAGCTTTTTTTGGATCTCCATCATTTTGTTTTGCATATCCGCTGCTGATGGCTCAGTCGCAGGTTTAATATTTTCTTTGGTAAAATTTACTGGATCAAATGACATATTTTCCTCGTTATTTAGGTTGATTTTTTGTTATTTTTAATTGAGCCGTCAATAATTTTTGCTCCAAACTTGTCTAAAATTTCTTTGACCGATTGGTCGTTGGTGATGGCTCGTAGTGCTGCATTACGCTCTTTTTCATCAAGGGTCTTTTTGATATTATCTGCCGTTGGCATGTTGGTTGATCCGAGTGTAATGGTTAATTTTAGCGGTTTATTATAGTATTCTATAAGCGCCTGTTGGATTCTCTGCTCATGAGTTTTATTTAGTAATGGAGCTTGAGCCGGATCTAGCAAGATCTCTATTTCGCCGTCTGTTAACTTGTTAACTACACAATGACGTAACATAGCCTGAGTTGCGCCAGTAACATTGAGTTTTAGTAGGTCTAATTTGTTGT
>CAZTPH010000141.1:0-3687 GCA_964614705.1 uncultured Coxiellaceae bacterium | reverse complement strand
CCTACCGATTCTTTGAAACCAGCTAGTTTTTCTAACTTTTTGAGCTATAGCATAAATAATGATAAATCAGCAGAAAAAGTTGAAAAATTGAGAAAACCAGAGAATCTTGCTGAAACAAACAGCAACATAAAGATATTTGATGATATAAATAAACCTAATTTTACCGATAATGATATTGTTTTAAATAAGAGTATTGGAAATACTGAGAATATAACAAATATAACAGATATAGCTAACATAAAGAACAAACCCTCAGATGCTCACCGCACGTCTATTCTTACCACCATAGAAGTTCCATTAATTTCTGCATCACCTGTCTTTGAAGGGGCTTTTTTAATAAAAAGTACCCTTCAAAGCTCACCTATGGTAGAGAGCTCATATAATTTTAATAAAACAAGTATCTTAAATATATTAAGAGCCTCTAATAACACTGTAGAGATGACTCAATTACCTCTTCAGGGTATCGCTGATATCGATGTGTCTAGCTCGAATGATCCTGTCGATAACTTTGAAGTACCTTCGAATGGGCTTACAACACCCTTTGAAAGCTCTTCCAAGGGGCTTCAAAGCCCCTCTGAAGCCCCTTCGAAGGCCCTTCGAAGCAATATAGATTATAGAATAAAGAATATAGATAATAGAAATAAGAAAATAGAATTAAAGAAATTAGAAAAAGAAAAAAAGAGAGATATAAATCTAAACTATGTTCCACCTTCCAACATTGTCGCGCAAGAAAAAGCAAAAACAGCGCGACCTGATGTTGTTGGCAAGGTTGATAGTGAAAATAATGAAGATAATGGAGAGAATAAAAATAATCTTTTTTGCTATCTTGATTATCTTGAATCTCTTGATCAGGTTGACCAAGATGGTCAAGTTAAGCAAGTTGATCAGGTTAGCCAATGTGCTCAAGCTAATCAAGTTGAACAACATGAACAAAGCGAACAACACGATCAAGCCAATCAGTCCAGCCAGACTAATCATCCTAACCAAAGCAGCAATGATCTTTTAGCTTTGCTAGCTTATGGTGATAGTGACACCGGACCTCTTGCGGTACCAAGTCAAATCCAAACCCAAACCCAAAGTTTTGATTTTGATAGATCAAGCTCGGTTATTGCAGCCGCAGAGCATAAGACAGAGCTTAAGAGTACAAGTAATGGTTCTGATAAGAATTCTGTTACAGCAATTTTTGAGTATTGGAAGGAAGTTATGCAGCATCCAAGGGCCAAGATTGATCGTAAACGGGAGAATTTGATCCGAAGTGCATTGAGGCTTGGTTATAGTGTTCAGGATCTTTGTGATGCCATTACTGGTTGTTTTCGTACTCCATTTAACCGTGGTTCTAATGATCGTAAGCAACGCTATGACGGGTTACACATTATTTTACGCGATGCAGATCATATCGATGCATTTATCCATAATTGCCAGCATCCGCCTAGTCCAACTAGTGATGCTGATAGGATCCAGGTGGCAAATGTGCATGCAGCAAGTAGTTGGATTAAGCAAAAATTAGGTGACGACCCTTCACAAGCTAGGCGATTTGATAGTAGTTGAGATTAATCGCTGAGCTGGGTGATGAAAATGATCCAAATAATTCAAATGATCTAAAAACGAGGTAAAATTATGCAAGAAGAAGATTTATCAAGATTTGCGACGCTAATAGTTGGTATAGGTGAGCTTTATGGTAAGACGTTTACTGCGAATATTATTGAGATCTATTGGAGTGCACTACGAGATTATAGCTTTGCAGAGGTTAAGGAGGCGCGAGATCGTCACCTAAAAAATCCAGATGTTGGCAGATACTTACCAAAGCCTGCAGATATAGTGGCTGCTATTTGCGGTAACTCAAAAAACCAGGCCTTTATGGCTTGGAGTAAGGTAGAGGGTGCAATTCGAAGAGTTGGTAGCTATACAAGCGTCGCTTTTGATGATGCGTTGATTCATGCAGTTATTAATGACATGGGTGGTTGGCAGAGGTTATGTAGCAGTAAAAATGAGCAGTTACCATTTATTGCTAAAGAGTTTCAAGAGCGTTATCGAGGTTATGTAGTGTTAAAGCCAACCGCTCATCCTAAATATTTTGCCGGAATTATCGAAAGCCAAAATAGTGTCTATGGATATATCTATGATGCACCAGTGTTAATCGGTGATTCAACAAAAGCCAGAGAAGTATTAACTTCAGGGATTCGTGGTTCGCCATTTGCTAGAGATCTATTGTTTGGGGATAGCAGATCTAAGTGTAATTCAAGTTCTACTGAATTAACCAAGCGCTTAGTTAGTCAAGGTAATTAGCATATAGATTTAGCGCTAAAGAGATGTGAAATATTAAGAAGATGAAAAATATAACAAATATAAGAAATATAAAAAACATAAGAAATATGGGAGCTACGAAAAATATGAAAGACATGAAAGACATGAAAAACAAATTAGGTTTAATTCTTAAGAGCAAGTGGTGCAATCCAGTTTTAGGTATTGCTATGATTTCGGGTTTGTTTTTTTCAAATACGGGTTTTGCTAGTGAGATTTTGAAAGAAGCTATGCCGGCCTTAAAAGAAAATTTTGGTACAGGTTCTATAGCTATTAAGATGATTTATCTAGCTGAGATTTTAAGTGCTGCTTTTATCTATATCAAGACCAAAGATTATCGAATAGCCGGCAGTATATTACTAGTTGCGATCTATTTGACCTATACGTTGGGTAATTTGGTATTTCAAGGAACATAAAAGATGGCTCATGAGCACAAATATTATATCTGCAAGAGAATAGACGAACCTAAGCGCTATGTGGGATTAACTTTAGATGAGTTTATTCCAGTGATGGCAATAACCGGCATCTGTTTTTTCTTTGGTAGTTTGCTCGTGGGGTTTGCTTTGGCTGGTAGCGTATGGTTTGCCATTAGGCATTTCAAGCAAGGACAGGGAGCAGGATGGTTTTTAAATCTGCTCTATTGGTATTTACCGCTGCATTATTTGGGTCGAGTTTTATATGTCAAAACGCCAGCTTCATCACAGCGACATTGGTTGGGTTAAAGAAATATAACGCGATAAGAAAATAGGAAAACAGAAAATAATAATAAGATAAGCATTAAAAATGAAATATCAAACAGCACAAACTAAGTTACAAACCTTATCTGGCAGATTGCACTATCTGTTGTTGGTAAGTATCGGCTTATTAATTGCCAACATCTTTTTGGTGTGGTTAGTGAGTTGGTCTTTTGGTCACCAAAAGAGAACAATTATTCCAGCCGATTTTAATCAAGCAATTACTATTTCAGACAATCAGGTAGATGCAGTCTATTTAAGGCAGATGGGATTATTTTTTATTAGTGAGCGTTTAAATCTTACTCCCAATAACGTAGAGCATAATCATCAGATAATTTTGCAATATAGTGATGTACGATTTTATCACGAGTTTGTGGGTATTTTAGGTAAGGAGAAAGAGGAGATAATTAAGCAAAATATCTCATCGGTTTTTTATCCTGAAGAGGTGGTACCCAATTTAGGTGATTTAACTCTATTGGTCAAAGGATCCTTAGCGCGTTGGGTGGGTAGTACGCCTTTAGATCCGATGAAGAAGAGTTATCTAATTAAGTTTAGTTATCACTCTGGTAATTTAAAGGTAGTTGAATTTACTGAGGTAGTAGAAAGATGAGCAATATATTTAAAGACAATATAGATACTATGGATAATAAAG
>CAZTPH010000140.1:2544-3810 GCA_964614705.1 uncultured Coxiellaceae bacterium | reverse complement strand
TTCTGCCATAGTTTTAACCTTGGTTTTTGTCTAAAGCTTTTCTAGCAATATCTATTTAAAATATCAATTACTCTCAAACTAACCATCAACGTAAAAATTTTTACACGCCGGTTCATTAAGCGGATTAAGTCTTAAACACAAAACATATTTCAATTACGTAATCATTACAAAATAAATAATTCGTAATCTGTCTTAGGCTTGTGGACCTTCTTTCCCTGTGGCACCACCTTCTTTCTTTTTCCTTCGATCTTTTAATGCGTCTTTAGACGGACCTTGGTGAATTCCTGCCCCATGAGCAGAAGCAGAGCTATCTTTCATAGCCCCAGCACCTGGTTCAGCAAACTGGCTAACCGCCCCCTTCGTAGAATCCAGATATTTATCCTCTATTCCAGGAGCAACAGTTCCTATACTAGCTAATTTCATCGCCTCATCATATAACAAGTGAATAGTAGAAAAACACATATTCACTAAAGACACCATCAAAAATGTATATACAACCACTATTCCACTAGCTTTAACAAATTGGACTGTACCTGAGCCATCAGCCCCTTTGGGCAGAATAATATTAATCATATTATTAAAACCAATATTCAATACATCGATAGCTATATATGATAATACCATCCCTGTAACTAAACCAATTATCATTAAAGTCGGCCTGAAAAATATTCCTATAATCTGCTTGATAAATGCTTCAGCTTCTTGGGCTAAAAGTGGATTGGTCTGTGAAGCGCCACCCCATAACATCAAAAAGCAGATAATTGGGGCAGCGGCCATCAATACTAAAACTGAAATCAACCAGCTAATCGCGCCGAATAAAAACAAGATATACGGGATAAGTGGTACATATACCGCAAGCGTAACCCCACTAGCAAATATCGGTACAATAATACCCAAAGAAATAGGCATATGAATAAACATTAAAGTTTGGACTAATTTTATAATTTCTCCATACATTTGTCCTGTGGTCATAACTGCCATAGACGCGCCAGCTGTGGCTCCCCAAAAAGACCCTGGCGCCAAGGCCCAAGCAACTGCAGTCAAGACACCACTAGCACCAGTCATAAAATAAGCAATTCTAGTAAACATGTAAGTATACAGTTCTAAATTCTTACTTCCAGCTTCTATCATCGCATCACCGAGATTTTGTAGCTTTAAGATAGGATCAATATTGGTTTGTTTCATATTATCATTCCACTCTTCCATGATTGAATTTATATTAAAGCGCAAAATCTGCATCGGAAGATCTGCCGCAACTGGTAATGC
>CAZTPH010000140.1:0-2444 GCA_964614705.1 uncultured Coxiellaceae bacterium | reverse complement strand
TCTTTCTATTATGATCTTTATTTAAGGTAGTTATGCGTAATAGGGTATCTAACCTATCACGAGAATCAGAATTACTAAATGGTACATTAAGATCTTTGTATCCAGTCAATCGATAATCATCATATTCTTTTTTCAACTCTTCCTGCATAGCTGTCAGCAATCTATAATAACCACCTGCTGCTATCCAACCTTGTTTTTTAGCATTTTCAAAATCTTCTTTATTCTTGGCGCCAACTGTCTTACTACTTACAGTCTGAGCTCCGCTTAGATCTCCCTGATACGAAAGAGCAGCACTTAAAATCTCGGCGGCTCCTAACGGCCAATTAATACTGGGCAAATTGCTATTTTCATCTACCTCATCTAAAAGATCTTCGATAGTTTGATTATCACTGCTGTATTTATCCCCACTTGAATTTGGGTTTTTAAGAAATTGGTTATCTTCATAAACCACATAATTATCTGGATCTAATTTTACATTACCATCACTATCTGGCGTAACTTGCTTAAGTAAATTACTAGCTACGCTTTGTAGATTATTAATCATATCCATTAAACCACGTTGTTTAGCCAAAATATAAGCTTGAGAATTCGGCTGCGGTAGTGTTTTTGATTTTAAATTAAATTTAGAAGGGGAAACAACATAGCTGGTTGTTCCACATATTCCCGTTAAATCTTGCGGAATCTTTGAAGATTTAAGGTTCAGCCCATACGAAGCAAATGGATTATCATTTTCGTTTTTAATGTAAGGGAATACCACAACTCCGCCATTACACCTTTTGGCCGCACATCCTTTAAAAGGAAAATCTTTATAAAGAGCAAATGGCTGGCCATTAAGTCCTATACTCTTAGAGGCATTAGCTAGCTCTAGCTGTTCCTCTTTAGTCAACGAACTATCGTTTAATTTCTTTAGTAAGGCATCTCTTTTGGTGGTTTGGCTCTTTTCTAGTGCTGCGTGTACAGCATAAGCGCAGGTAAGCGAACGCAAAACATCTGAGGAACCAACACTGGTAACGGTATTGGTGCTATCTATATTTTTTTTACCAACTTTAATATCGTGATTAATTAATGAATAATCTACCATGGGAGTGGCAGTGGCATACACTGGTGCTCCACTCTTGAGATAGTCCATAGCGCGATTCCAAGTTAAATCGGCAAGCCCAACCCCTTGGACCACGACCCACATAACTATACCGTTAATCATTGAATAACCACTGGCCTGTGGTACTAACAGGCTGGTGCTCAAAGCTGCTCTAACTGCCGTCCAAGCAGTAGCAGCCCTACCCATTGAATCGCCACTCATGGTCGTTTCAGTTAGTAATCTTGTGATGGTGTACGTTAGGAATATACCTGATAATCCTAATATACCCACATTAAAAACGCCAAAAACTGTGCTAATTAAAGTTGTTCCGCTAGCTGCAAGCTGAGGAACTCCTGGAACCGCACCAAACATCTTAGCTAAAAATGAAACCGAGATGTCGCCACTTGGTGGGCTAAAGCTAAGATTTTGAAACATATCAAATAAAGAGTTAGATTCAAGCCCAAAAGCCCAACCAGGTATTAAAACTAATAAAATTCCTACTACCGTTCTAACATAAAAATTATCCTTTTTCATTTAGAATTCCTCCTTAAAATAAAGGCTAGCCAATCACTAAAGTTACAACCTAATTTCTTTTTTGTCATCTGCATATACCATAAATGTTCTCGGTAAGCAGTTACCAACATCAACGCTGCGATCATCAGTGTTAATGCTGCTGCTAAAAATCTTAAATTAATTAGTAGATAGATAAAGTAGGATATAAATCCAAGCGCAAAACCGATATAAACGAGGGCAGAATATAAAAAGGTCTGTTTTCTTTTTTTAAGCTGTTCCTCAGTTAAAGCCATGCGAGAAATTGCCTCTTCATAGCTTTCACGTCTAATCTCAGTATCTTTGGATTTACGTATTGAGACTAGTTTTTTGAAAAGACCAGAGGTGTTTTTTAGGTTAGATTTAAGCTCTTCGTAGGAAAGCCACGTTTTTACGTCCACAAAGGATTTGAATAATCTCCTGATAGGACCACGCTCCTTAGGGTTCCTAATTTGTTCGTTTGACATATCTTATTCCCTCATTTATTCCTTAAAAATAAAAATCCAATAAAACTACTTACAACAGCCAAACTGCTGGTGGGCAGTATAACATATAAAACGTAATATGGTACAACTTTTTTAAGCTTTTTTTAAGCTAAAATAGTATAAAGCAGTCAATCTTAAGAAAATTTCACTAGATTCTCATGATAATCCGCGCTTTTGGCGGCGCAACCCATCTAGGAAAACTTTATATCCTCAAGATACACCGCAAAACCAGGATCGTTTAGCATAAAAACAAAAAATCTACCATACCCACAAAATCTAAGTTACGAATCATATGGTCGGGAAACTTAACACAAACTCTGTGAACTCTCCTT
>CAZTPH010000139.1:0-3842 GCA_964614705.1 uncultured Coxiellaceae bacterium | reverse complement strand
GCCAAAAGCAAGACCACGAAAACGCCTGCAATCAACTTTAGCCGATTGTAGAACATTAGGATGTACTACCCCACATCCTCCAAGCTCCAACCAACGTCCGCCACTGGCAGTATTCCATTTTACATCAATTTCAGCGCTCGGTTCAGTAAACGGAAAATAGGAAGGACGAAAACGATATTCAATGTTTTTACCAAAGAAATATTTAATAAATTCAATTACCAACCATTTCAAGTTGCTAAATGTTAATCCCTCATCAACCATTAACATCTCAAGTTGGTGAAACATCGGTGAATGAGTGGCATCATTGTCTCTTCTAAATACTCGGCCGGGACAAATTATTCTTAACGGTGCTGAAATACTTTCCATCACCCTAATCTGCACTGGAGAAGTTTGCGATCTTAGCATCTTACCATCCGCGAAATAAAAAGTATCGTGATTAGTTTTAGCAGGATGGTGAGGCGGAATATTTAAAGCAGTAAAATTATAAAACTCTGTCTCTATCTCTGGACCTTCAACAATGGCAAAACCCATTCGAATAAAAAAATCTTCCAAAATTTTTCGTACTTTGGTAATAGGATGGAGAGCCCCCATTGACTGCTGCCTTGGCGGTAGGGTGATATCAATTTTTTCTTGGTTTAGACTTGCTTCGATCTTGGCCTGCTGCAGTTTATTATCACGTTCTAAAATAGCAGCAAATATACTATCTTTAATTAGGTTAACAACTTGTCCAACTTTAGGTCGTTCTATTTCGCTCAAGTCTTTAAGCTGTTTTAAGATGGCGGTTAATTTACCCCCTTTTCCCAAATAGCTGCTTTTAACCATTTCAAGATCATGATTATTGCTTGCCAAACTAATATCATTAAATGCTTCGTTCTGGATCAGCTTTACGTTATCAAGCAATGATTTCATATAGTTAAAAACTTGGTTAGGTACATTTTTTATAGAGTTTGCATATAAGCTTACTACTATTCACCCTTTACTTTAGCCACAATGGCAGCGAAAGTCTTTTTGTCTTTAACTGCAATATCAGCTAGAACTTTACGATCTATCTCGATGTTAGCTTTTTTAAGTCCAGCGATAAACTTATTATATGAAAGACCAAGTTGGTTAACCGCAGCATTAATTCGGATAATCCACAATGAACGGAATTGACGTTTTTTCTGTTTACGCCCTTGATAAGCATACTGTCCAGCCTTAATCACTGCCTGTTTTGCAGCACGATATATTCTGCTACGAGCGCCGTAATAGCCCTTAGCTTTCTTGAGAACTTTTTTATGTCGGGCTTTTGCCTGTACACCACGTTTTACTCTTGCCATATTATCTTCCCCATCAATCTGTTTTTAATAATTAATCAACCAGCATTCTTTTAACTGCTTTAACATCGCTCTTGCTTACAGCATTTTTACCAGCCAAGCGAGCTTTTCTTTTGCTGCTTTTCTTGGTCAAAATATGATTACGAAAAGCACTGCGATGTTTATAACCACCACTAGCAGTTTTTTTAAAACGTTTAGCAGCGCATCTTTTAGTTTTTAACTTAGGCATTTCAAAACTCCAAAAATTTAATATTGTTACTTTTTATCTTTTGTTTTCCCAGGTATTACTATCATTGTCATCTGCTTCCCTTCCATTTTAGCAGCCTGCTCAACTATACCACAATCTTTTAAATCTTCCTCAGCTCTACGCAAAATACCTATTCCTTGCTGCTGATAGGATAACTCTCTACCCCTAAATCTAATCGAAAACTTTACTTTATTACCTTCTTGTAAAAATTCTTTAGCATGTCTAATTCTGATTAAATAGTCGCCAACATCGGTAACCGGGCGCATTTTTAACTCTTTAATTTGTACTCGTTTAGATTTTTTCTTCAGTCTTTTCCCCTGTTCAAACAGGTATTTACCAAAGTCCATAATACGACACACTGGCGGTGATAATTGCGGTGCAATCTCAACTAAATCTAAGGTAGCTTCTTCAGCTTTCTTGAGCGCTTCGGAAGTTTTTACTATACCAATTTGTGAGCCATCTGCACCAATTAACCTGACCTCACTAGCAGCAATCTGCTGATTGATTCTAGCCCTCTTTGCCGCTTGTGATCGTTGATTACGATTATTATTGTTACTAATATATCCTCCTTTTACCTAATTTAGAATCTAGCATCATAACCTCTGTTATGAGCTTTTCAACTGAAATTTGTCCTAAATCTTCACCTGACGAGGTTCGCACTGAAACTGTTTGGGTTTCCACCTCTTTATTCCCTATTACCAAAATGAAGGGAATTTTGGCAATTGAGTGTTCTCGGATCTTAAAACCAATTTTTTCATTCCTACTATCATGTTTTATTCTATACCCGTGTTTTTTAAGTGTTTCTGTTATAAACTTAGCATATTCTAGTTGATCATCGGTAATATTTGCTACAACCGCCTGGATTGGCATAAGCCATAATGGCAAATTACCGCCACTTTCTTCAAGCAAAATCCCAATAAATCTCTCAAGCGACCCTAGCATGGCTCTATGCAACAATACCGGCGGACATTTTTCTCCAGCCTCATTGATGTAATAGGCGCCAAGGCGGTCTGCGGTGGAAAAATCTACCTGCAAAGTACCGCATTGCCATACCCTGCCGATACTATCACGCAAAGAAAACTCTATTTTTGGACCATAGAATGCTCCATCACCAGGAGCCAGCTGCCAATTGATCTGGCTTTTATTTAAAACGTCGGATAAAGCTTTTTCAGCTTTATCCCAAATCTCATCGCTACCGATACGTTTAGCCGGTCTAGTAGCAAGTTTAGTGGTAATATCTTTAAAACCAAAATCCGCATAAATACTTAAAATTTGCTTAATATAGCTGTAAGATTCATCACCAATTTGATCTTTAGTACAAAAAATATGAGCGTCATCTTGGGTAAATCCTCTGACTCTCATAATACCATGCAAAGAACCAGATATCTCATTACGATGGCAATAGCCAAATTCCGATAACCTAATTGGCAGGTCACGATAGCTCTTAATTCCTTGTTTAAAGATCTGAATATGACCGGGACAACTCATTGGTTTAATTGCATAGGTATGATTCTCAGACTCAGTCACAAACATAACTTCACGATATTTGTCCCAATGCCCCGACTTTTCCCATAAACTACGATCTAATATTTGGGGGGTGTTAACCTCTTGATAGCCAAATTCAATTAGTTTAGTGGTTAGATATCTTTTAATTACTGAATATATAGTCCAACCATTCGGATGCCAAAAGATCATACCAGGAGCTTCCTCTTGAAGGTGGAAAAGGTCCATTTTTTTGGCAATAAGACGATGATCAGATAATTTAGCACGTTCTAATTTTTCCAAAAATTCTTTTAGCTCTTTTTCGGTTGGAAAAATTACTCCATAAATACGTTGCAGCATCTCGTTATTAGAATCTCCTTTCCAGTATGCTCCAGAAAGTTTAGTTAATTTAAACGCTTTTAAATACCCCGTGCTTGGTACGTGAGGGCCTAAACAAGCATTAATAAAGTTACCTTGAGAGTAAAATGATACCTGTTCGTCAGGGATATCTTCAACCATCATTACTTTATAATTTTCACCACGCCCGGCATAAAAATCTATAGCTTCCTTTTTGCTCTTAACTGTCCTAATCATGGGATAATCAGTTTTGCTTAATTCATGCATTTTAGCTTCTATCTTAGGCAGGTCTTCCTCGGTAAATCCCGCTGGATAATAAAAGTCGTGATAAAAGCCATCTTCGATAGCTGGTCCAACAGTAACTTGTACTCCAGGAAATAGTTCAGTGACCGCTTGAGCTAGTAAGTGTGCTGCAGAATGGCGCAAGATCTCTAAACCACCTT
>CAZTPH010000138.1:1595-3849 GCA_964614705.1 uncultured Coxiellaceae bacterium | reverse complement strand
AGAAACATCTCTATTATTAAAGTATATTGCATATTGCTCTGACAAAAAACTATCATAATGTCCAGCTTTAAAAAATCGATCCCAAACCATTGGACTAACTACTACTTGTGAATACCCTAGATCTCTCTGCCTTGAAATTATTAATGCTAAAGCTGCTAAAGCTAATTCTGGTTCCATAGTTTTAGCAACCTCTAGATTTTGATCAACTCGTTTAGCAAATCCAGTCAACTTGGCCAAACCTGTATCTTTCCATACTCCCCAATTAATACTTAAAGCTGGCAAACCATTCTTTAACCTCATGTCTGCTAAGGCATCTAAAACAGCATTAGCCGCCGCATAGTTTGACGCGCCATCTAAACCTAAAACAGCAGAGATTGAAGAGAATAAAATAAAATAATCTAATTTATCTTGTTTAGTTAGCAAATGTAAATTCCAAGCTCCAACTACTTTAGGATGAAATACTTGCTCGTATTTTTCAAGATTTTGATTTTGTAAAGTTGCATCAGCCAAAACACAAGCAGCATGAAAAACGCCACATAATGGCGGAAAATTAGTAGCTCTAAGTTGATGAAAAGCTTTTTCTAGCTGCTCATAATCACCAACATCTGCTTCGAGCAATAAAAAGTTAGCTCCTTGTTGCCGTAATAATTCAAGATGCTGTGAAATTTTTTCATTAGGTTTACTTCTACTCAAAAGAGCAAAATATTTAACACCACCCTTAAACAACCAATTAACTATTTCTTGCCCAACACCACCAAAACCACCAGTAATCAAATAAGTACCTTGGACATTCAATAACTCCTTATCGTTTTCTTGTATTTGGCAAGATTCTGACCAAGAGATCAAGCGAGGAATGTAACGCTCTTGATTACGTAAAGCTACCTCAGACTCATCATCATCCCGCCATAATTCACCAAAAATAAATGCCCCCAAAGCAGTCGCATCTATACAGTCAGGATCTAAATCAATTAAAATACATTTAACATCCGGATATTCTAAAACAAAAGATCTCCGCATACCAGCCAATGCACCATGCAATGGATTCAATCTTTTTTCATCACTGAGATGCCTTACGCCCTGAGTACAAAGATAAATTTTGGGCTTAATTTTATGCGCAGAATTGGCAAAGATATTAAAAATGGATATTAAAGGCCCACAAACATCTCGTTGATAAACTAATATTTTTTCTTGCCCAGTCATGCCATAGCTATCTCCCTCTTCTAGAATCTCATCTATTCCCCACATAAAAATAAGACCAAAAATATTTTTGCTTTTTTCTTTTAGCCAAACATCTATGTTCACAATATGAGTATGATCAAGTGGGTTAATCTCTATTTCTCTATCGCTTATCTTGTTATATCCTTTTCCTTTTTTAATCAAACAAACTGCCTCTCCAAGAAAATCCAACTGCGTAATTAAAGCTTGAGTTAATAAAGAGTCATCTCCAAAAACTAACCAAACTAAATTAGTATCTTTATTATATTTTAAATTCTTAGCAACTGATGATCTAGTTAAAATCAAAGCTTGCTGACCAGTTACATCATGTTCATCGGTTAATGCAATAATATTAGTATCATTAAAACCAGTATCAAGCAAAAGCTGTCGCCATTGTTGGGGGAATATCATAGGGTTATTACTACGTAAACCATCAGCAAATCGCCACCAACCATCTAACATACCAAATGAAATATCCATCCAACGAGTATCTTGCATCCCTTCTAAAAGAATTAGCGCTCCACCTAACTTCAACAACAGCTTAACATGCGCCAATGTTTCATATAGATTCTTAGTTGCATGTAAAACATTAGCAGCAATAACAATATCATACTGTAATGGCACATAACCTTGCAGCTTGGGATCCTTTTCAATATCCAATTTTTTATAAATCACTTTATCATATATTGCTAATTTCTCTTTCGCTTTATCAAAAAAGCCTGAAGATATATCGGTAAAAGTATAGCTAAAATCAATATCTAGTTCTTTTATCTTTGACAATACATATGCTGTCGTTCCGCCTGTACCTGCACCAATTTCTAATATCTTTACACAGCTACCTCGTTTATAACTCTGCAAAATATTATGTACTGCACTAGCAGCTATTTGATTAAAAGGAATAGCATAAGGAGATTGATATAGCTTTTCTAAGCTGATTTCAGCGTCTACAGAGTTTGCATCGGGAAATAAAAAATGCAACGGCTCAATTTCTCCTTGCAAAACAGCAGGCAGATAGCCGCCACATCTTTCTAATAGACCA
>CAZTPH010000138.1:0-1585 GCA_964614705.1 uncultured Coxiellaceae bacterium | reverse complement strand
AATAGACCAATCTCAACATACCGCGTAGGAAATTTTTCTTTAATTTCAGTTAATAATTTTGCCACCCTCTCCCTAATTATTGGCACATCCTCTGGTTCCTGCTTAACCAACCATACCCCATCTGATAATAAACTCAATATACCATCTTCAACTAAAACATCTAAACATCTTTGCAATAACCTATACTGAACCGGATCAATTTTGAGTTCAGAAACCAATTGGGAAAAAACAACCTCTTTACGGTCATTTAAGTTATAATTTAATTGAACCAAAGCAAGAATAACAAAATAATAACTTAATCGGTCTAAAAGTGGATATAATTTTATCTCCTGTTGAAGTAAAAGCTGTTGTTCATTAATAACGCTTAATTGCTGTTTTAATTTAATTGCTAATTCTTTATCATCTTGATTAACATTAAGATCTAGTGTGGCTATCTTATCAGAACTACGCCAATTTATCGTATACAGCCAATCTTTTATCGTTTCTTGACTATCAACATACTTACTGGTTTTAATTTTAGATATAACTATCTCATCGATTTTTAAATTAAGATTTCCAGCATCATCTTTTATCCATAATTCAGCAATAATATTCTGCGCACTAGTGGTTTTAATTTGGCCGTATACCCAAACATTACCTACTAAACCATTACTATACCATGCGATATTTTTAAATTCCTTAGGAAGATAAATAAATTCTCTATCATTATTAATCAGCTTCCAAGCATAAAATATAGCCTGAAAAGCACAATCAATTAATCTAACTCTAGCATTAAGTGCAGATAAATCACCATCATTACCAGAATTACTTTCCATGACGAGCTCAGCACCTAGATTATTATTTACATAATATAGTTTCTTTAACAACTTAAATGAGTCACCAACAATAATACCTTGCTCAAATAACTGATCATAAAATTCTCTACCGTCTAATTCTTTACAGAATGATAGTCCATTCACTGATTGCTGTTCTCTTAAATCTTCTGGAGGCACTCTAAGCAAAATCTGCCCACGACAATGAATAGAATCTTTTAAATAACCATGGGAATGAATTGTGAAGGTATAACTTCCTGATTTTTCACGTATAAAATAGCAATCAAGATTTACCAAAGAACTCTTTTCAAGAATCAAAGGCGAAATTATTTCTAAGTTATTAATTACTATCTTTTCTCTATTTTCAAACAAATAAATTTGCTGAGCCAAGGCAAGCAACAACTCAATATAATAAGACGCTGGCAAAACAATCTGGGAACCAACCTTATATTCATTTAAAAATATATGCACCTTTAAAGATAAATCTAAAGTATATATATAATGAAGTTTTTCTTTATCACTCTTAGATGAAACTAATGAAAAATTTAAATTCTCAATACAACCACTTCCTCTTTTTTCTTGTAATACCAAATTATCCAACTCGGGTAACCAATAACGTTTTCTTGCAAACGGATAATAAGGCAAGGCTATTTTTTTCTTGATCACTTTATTACGATAATTATGCCAATTAATATCCCACCCAATCAAATAAAGTTCTTGTAAAAAATCATAAATATTTATTCCAAGATTATTTTCTGAATCAAAAATAAAAT
>CAZTPH010000137.1:0-3853 GCA_964614705.1 uncultured Coxiellaceae bacterium | reverse complement strand
TCAAATGCTGCATAAACTCCTAACAACTCCTTTCGATCCAAAAATAGCTTTCTAAAACCAAAGTGGGCATTACCTTCAAATGAGCTACCACTACGATCAAAGATTCTTAGATCGGTAAAAAAGATCTTGTCTTCGCTTTGTACAAGCGGAATAAAGAGATCATAAATACCGGCTACATTGGAATTTTGGTTAAAGTATTTGGCACCACCTATCTCTAAATAAGGTTTATATTTAGATTCTTGAGCAAATAAATTACTGTTTATAGTGTGGGAAGTTTTGCTATCTAATGAAGTTGCAGAAGTAATCGTGGGCAAAAGCAAAGAAACAAGCAGCGCCAGCTGGTATAAAAATCTCCCAAACACCATGTTTTTATATAAGATCATTCCTAAATCACTTTATCAATAAACCTTAATAGAATTTTGCCAGCACTAAATATGGGAACAGTTAACTATTGGCTATTATAGTTACTTATGGTTTGTATTCAAGGAAATTATTAGTAGTTATTAGCTAACAACCTGCATAGTTGTCATTGAATATTCCTCTGGTATTTCCCCAGATTAAAGAACTACATAAAAAAATTTCATAACTCATATAGCAACATAGTTTGAATTTCTTGATCTCTTTAGATCATGAAATTTGGCAAGTTGCTTTTACTTATTTCACTTTTTTCTGTTCAAAAAGGAAGCCCCCTTAATCTTATTATGGTATAATTTCTATTTGTTAGTCTGTCTCGTACTTGTTTTAGCAGATCCAGCAAATACTAAATGCAGGGCATGCTTGCCACCTTTTCACCATGCTTTCAACATCTTCAATAAAGCAATAAACATCCGCCCCCATATCTCTACAACATCGTTCTTTGCATTTTACCTGTGATTGCACTGAACCGCTTACTATGTCACTGCCCTTCCAACCGGCAGCGCAAATGCAACCGGCATTCCCACCAACAATCATTAGTTCCCTTATGTCTACAAATTCAACCATTTCAATTGCCCCCTAAATTTTTCCTGTTTTTTGGTCTATATTCACTAGCACCTCACTCCTAACTATTTTGACTTTGACACCGATCCATAATGTGAGTATTTACATTATTAAGCCCTAAATGTAAAGTATGTAGGTAAAATTCAAGGCTGATTATATACACTACGAGCAAGTTCCATGAACCTTCTATAGGCCATCTGCCTGCTCGGAAGATCTCTATTATTTTCATAATTCATACTATCAGCGATTGAATGTCGCTCGCTACTTTTTCTACACTGTCTACTCAACCAAATTGCTCCTGTAACACCAAAGCTAACAATAAACTGCGACACCGCCACATGTACCCAAACAGGCCAACTTCCGCCTGTGATCATCCAGCACTCACTTTCTTGAACTGTTTTCATATTTTCTAATTTGTATATCATTTGCTCCCGCCATTATACTAATTATAGCCCCTATTACTACTGCTACGATACCTTTGCATATCATCAGTCGCGTGTAAAATCATTTTTGCATTATTTCATACTTATTTAAACAGGCTCATGTAGCATGCTACATTTATACTATACTACCGTACCTACATGCCTGTTTCATACTACTATCTAGCATGATTTCCATTTGCTCGTTTCACTAATATCTGTGGAAATGGAGCTGCTAGTTTCATCCTCCAGCTGTGGTTTAAGATCAAATCTGTATGATACGGATGAGAACTGTACACAGCATATGCTTCGGCAATTGTAATCACTTCTGGCAGTCGTTTCAAACGTACTACCCAAGTCATGACTCTTTCTCGTCATGCAGCCCTTTAGAAGGTTCAGCCACCACATTCCAAAACAAAAGCACTGTTCTCCACCATAAATTTTATCTAATTCTGCTTGTTCTAATAATAACAATACCAATCTCTCTATCATAAGAATCTATATCAATGGTCGTTTATTGAGTTGGTTAGTGTAGTATTTGTATATATTATTCCGCAAGTATGAACATAAACCTCTTACCACCACGTATGCTATAGCCCCACAAATAGTCCCCAAACTGAGCTGCGCCCACTCCTGGTTGATCCATGATGCACCACCATAAACAGTGTGTAACATACTACCAGTTATTTCTACCATATCTACCATATCTCCTAAAGATCTCATCGTTCTAATTTTAATTACATAACCCCTATAAACAGGGTGATTTTAATCATTTTCATAAGTATTAACAAGCTTTATTGACAGTTTTTTTGACGGACAGGCTTTAGCTTAAAATAACTCACACCCCACGTCTAATTGACAGCTCCATCAATTCATTGATTAATAATATAAAAATTCTAGTTTTCACTTTTCCTGAAATTTAATCTGCATAACTTTATATTCATAACAGTTTACAACTTAACTAATTGACAAATAAGATTATTCATCATAATGTTATGAAAAATTCATAACCTAAATATTCATTTTCATAATTTTTCATACAAACGCACAAATTAAAGCTGCCAAGATTTATGAAAAATTAATCAAATAAAATACAAAAATAATAATTTTAAGATAAAATATGCCAAGAATTAGCGCAATGATACCAGAAGAGATGTTAGAAAACTTAACTAAATTATCAGTAAAATTTAACTTATCAATCTCAGATATCATCCGTAAAGCCATAGAATTAGGAATGCCTTTATACGAAAATAACAATTATTTTTATAAAAAATCAGCCGAAAAATCTCATAGCCAAGTTTCAGATTTTGAATTAAAAAATAGAGAGTATTTGCTAAGAATACTCAACATCAACGCTGAAATTCTACGCAGAGTATCTGGCGAACCCTCCAAGCTACCCGGCAAAAACACTGATTTTGTTTTGGATAAGATTAAGGAGCTGGCGGCAAATATGTCAGAATCAAATCGATAACCTCATGCCAAATTTACGTTCCGTCCCTAAATCTTTGTAAATTAAAATAGTGCTCTTGCCTAGCTGTATTGATATTGATATCAAAATCCTCTGGAGGTAAATTACCTTCTTTAACTAGATACCTAAATATCTCTACAACCCAAGGACCACAATTGTAACCGTCATTTTGCAATTTGATCGGTGAAACCAGATAACCCTCAGTTCTTGTATTTGGATATATCGTTTGAAGCACTCCCACTAGAAGATCTGGTATCTGACCACCAAATGGATCAAAATAACCTATACTAGGACGAGTTCTGTCTGTCTCACTATCGTGATGGATATACAAACCGACCCAGTGCGAATTGCCGATATTAATTGGTACTACGATACTGTTTGCTTGTGATGATAATATTTCCAGATCTAGAAGATTTTCTTTTAAAGTTTTACCATCCCTCTGATCTAAGCCAATAGCGGTCATTAAATTTACTTCTGAATCGCCAAGATATTTATTTAGCAAAATATTTATGTCATCATCAGTATACCATAGATTCTTCTTCAATATCTTAATCGCATCATCAATGAGGTCTTTATCATCAACATAATCTACTCCGGAATGACTATTAGGCCACGAAACTGCTCGCGCGGATGAATCATAAAATAAGTACTGCCTCTTAATATTACTTCCACACATGATCAATAGATTTTTATAATATTTTTTTTCTTTCTCTATCATCCCCTCCATCATCCCTTTAATATTGCTTACTATAACATCTGCCATATCTTTCAAAACCATCTTAATGTCATTTTTAAATTTGTCACTAATTTTTCTATTTGACATATTCTTAGGAGGCAAAAATTTTTCGATATTTTCTTCAAGCCATGTTTTAAAAACAACTGCCATATCTTTTACTGATACATCTTTTTCTGATATAGCTTTTCCTGATATGGCTTTTTCTATAATAGCATCGCAAAACTTAGATATTTCTTCATCTTCCTTAATAAA
>CAZTPH010000136.1:0-3889 GCA_964614705.1 uncultured Coxiellaceae bacterium | reverse complement strand
AAACGCAAACAATTAAAGCAGCGGTTGAGCTAAAGGTTTTTGATTTTTTGCCTAATAGCGCTGATGAATTGGCAGCAAGAGTTGGTTTGTCACAGGAAGCACTTAATAGGTTGCTCAGGGCATTATTAGAGTTGAATCTTATCTATCAAGACCAAAATAAGATTAGATTAACTGAAAAGGGAGAGATTTTACGTAGTGATCATGAGATGTCACTCGCTTCAGCTGTTATTCATTGGGCAGATAAACCATATTTAGCCTGGATGAGTTTGGTTGATTCTTTAAAGAATAATAGTGCTAGCTACCAAAAACAATATGGTCAGCCGATATTCGACTGGTTAGATGATAATAGTGAAGATTTATCTTTGTATCATCGTGCTCTAGCGTCGTATGCCAAGCATGATTATCCATTAATAGCGGATAAGGTTGATCTGAGTAAGAGTTCGGTAGTTATAGATGCAGCTGGTGGTAGCGGAGTGTTATTGAGTTGTTTGTTACAGAAATATCATCATCTGCAGGGGATTTTATTAGAAAGAGAAGAAGTAATTAAAAGTTTAAAAACCAGTGGTTTGAACGATAAATTTTTAGCTAGAGCTTTTGATTTATTTAAAACCTGGCCTTGTTCAGCTGATACCATCTTTTTATCGAGAATAATTCATGACTGGAGCGATCAAGATAGTATTGCCATTTTGCAGCGAGCCAAAGAGGCATTATTGCCAGGGGGGGCTATCTATTTAATTGAAAGATTGTTGATGAAAAGTAGTGGAGATGGAGGAATGTTAGATTTAAATATGTTGGTTTTAACTGGGGGGAAAGAGAGGTCGCAAGTTGAATTTGTCTTGTTAGCAAATTCAGCCGGATTGTATTTTGTAGAAGCCATGCCTTTAGCTAATGGTAATTATTTGTTAAAGTTAATTGCAGGTGTCATTTAATTGTAATAGATAATATTTAGCCAGACCGCTTTTGCTTTGTTTGATGATTTGCCAGGAGCTTGGGATAGCTTGCCGGATATCTAGAGTTTTTTCACATTCAACATAGATAAGAGAATCTTGAGCGATATATGGCGAATTAGCTAGTTGATCACACGTTGCTTTGATTAATCCAAAATTAAATGGGGGGTCGATAAAAATAATATCAAATGGCTGAGGGGGTATTTTATTTAATTGACCTGGAATTTTCGCTAGATAAATATTTAAGTTTTTAGCAGCGAGTAGCTCAGCATTTTCTTGTAATTTTTTAATTACTTTAAATGAAGCATCAACCATTACTACATGAACTGCGCCACGAGACAAAGCTTCAAAGCCAAGCGCACCACTGCCAGCAAAAAGATCCAGGCAGTTTGAGTCTGCTATATTTGTCATTAACCAGTTAAATAAAGTTTCGCGATTAAGATCAGTAGTGGGTCTTAATCCCTTGGCGGAAGTGAACTTTATTTTGCGGCTACGCCACTTGCCGCCAATAATTCTTAGGGTAGAATCTTTCATATTTACGAAAAATAGTAGCAGATTTTATTGCAAAGATGAAATACAATGACATCGGTGATCTTTTAATGTGAGTGGCAAGATGTTTGATTTTTTAACCAGAAAAAAAACTAGTGATGGCATTAATCAGAATAATAATCCGGCCGCGACTTTAACTGGCGGTTTAAAACTAACCAGCAAGTTATTGGTTGATGGGATTAAAAATATTTTTTCTCGCCGGACTAAGATTGATCAAGATTTATTGCAAGAGCTAGAGGAGCAGTTGTTAATTTCCGATATTGGAGTCAAGGTAACTCAAGAGATCTTGTCGCATTTGCAACTCGGGATTAAAAATGAAAAAGCAGTGGATGCAAATTTAGCGATCAAAATAATTAAAGAGGAGTTAGTGGCTATTTTGGCACCATGTGCCAAGCCTTTGGTGTTGCCTGCCGGAGTTAAGCCAGCCGTGATTTTGTTAGTTGGGGTTAATGGTGCTGGGAAAACCACTACCATTGGTAAGTTGGCCAAGAGGTTGCAAGATGATGGTTGTAAAGTGTTGCTGGCTGCTGGTGATACTTTTAGAGCCGCGGCAATTGAGCAATTGAAGATTTGGGGCGAGCGTAATAGCATGAGTGTAGTTGCTCAGCAGCCAGGTGCCGATAGTGCTGCAGTTATTTACGATGCATTTCAATCGGCCAAAGCTAAATTTTTTGATGTTTTAATTGCAGATACGGCAGGTAGATTGCATACTCATAGTGGTTTAATGGATGAACTCAAAAAGATCAAAAGGACTTTACAAAAACTAGATTCAAGCGCTCCCCACGAAGTATTGTTGGTTTTAGACGCAACTATTGGTCAAAATGCTTTAAATCAAGTTAAACAATTTAACGAGATTATTGGAGTTACTGGTCTTGTAATTACCAAATTAGATGGGACAGCCAAGGGTGGAGCGATCTTTGCTATTGCTAAAGAAACTGGGATTCCGATAAGATTTATTGGTGTAGGTGAAGATATAGTAGATTTAAGGGTTTTTGATGGCCAAAAATTTGTCGATGCGCTTTTTGGAGATAGGATATGTTAGGTAAGAATTCTAAAAGTTGGTTAGTGATTTTGGCACAAATTGCTAAATTTCCACTGCTCAGTATCGTTACCACAATAGTTTTTGCTACTGCTTTTTTCTCGGCTGTATTATTTTATCTATTGTTGCATAACGAAACTAAACTAGAGCATCGGTGGAATATCAGCTCTAAGATTTCACTTTACTTAAAAAAAGCTACTAATACTAAAGTGGCTAATGATCTGGTAGTCAAATTAAATAGTAACAGTTTGGTAGATCGTGCCTATTTAGTTGCTCCAGAAGAGGGAATTAAAGTGTTTAAAGAAAATGTTACTCTCGATGCTTTTTTAGCTAGTTTTAAGTATAATCCGTTGCCTAGTGTGATAGTAATCTATCCACAGGTTCGTTATTTTACCGATGATATTACTAGTAAATTTGTTAATGAGCTTAAGGGTTATGGTGAAGTTGAGGATGTGGATTTGAATGTCAAATGGATCAAGCAAGGATATAGTTTATTACATGGTTTAACCAAAGTACTTACCGCTTTATTTTGGGGATCAATAATAAATTTATTTTTGGTTTTTTTTGGTGGTAGTTATTTTATCGCTCGTCATTTAGTTAACAAAAAAATCTTTGTAAATCTCTTGTCCGGCCAGTTTTTGGTTTATGGTTTTTTTGGTAGCATCTTGGCTCTGATAGGGGTTAGATGGTTCTTAATGGCATTTTATGATGCCGGGATAGTGTTTAGTGGTTTGAGTCTGTTTACGGAGTTTTTGGTAATGATTTTTGGTTCTCTAGTGGCTTTTGTTGGGGCTAGGATAGCTAATTAAATGGCATTTTTGCTCTGACCAAACTGGAGTGAATTCCTGTTTAGTCATGACTTTTCGGGAATTTGATTCAATAGTCCAACAAGATAGATTTTAGTTCTGCGGTAAATTATCGCACTGCCAGTGATAAAGGCAGGTAGGATTTTCAGCATACATGCTGCCTTTAAATGTAACCTTTTGTGCTGTACATCCACCCAGGCAGGTTGCTCCATGAGCACAGTTTTGGCAAAATCCCGATAACTCATTTTGGTTTAGATTACGAAGTTTTTTTAATACCTCAGAGTTAAACCAGATATCGCTAAGGGTTTGTTTAAGAATATTGCCTGCGACATAGTCTTTCCCGCGTAAAGTTAAGCATCCGGTGATATCACCATTGGCACAAATACCGATTACTCTTTTCGCGGCATGACATCCTTGCCAACAAAAATTCAGATTTATTTGCTGGGTTGTGCTATGTGCTTTCCCTTGGCGAATTAATTCTTCACCTAAGCTTGAATTATAACCAATATTGTCGCCTAGGTAGATAGCAATCTTATTTTCGTGATATA
>CAZTPH010000135.1:0-3897 GCA_964614705.1 uncultured Coxiellaceae bacterium | reverse complement strand
ATGCTGATCACGCGGCTATTTTGGGAGAGGAAGATAAGTCTATTTACCATTTTTTGCAGAAAGCTTTGGCAAGTATGCTTAGCTATACTTTGTCGCTGGATGAGTGGTTTAATCTATTAATGGAATGCGGACAGATAAATTTGAAGGTGATGGAGCTGCTTGACCGAGGGCACACTAAACACTATCAACACCCAGTGCCAACCCAAGTGCCGATTGGTAGTAAAAAAGGGAAAGCAATTTTAATTTCAGGTCATGATTTACGAGATTTAGAGTTGTTGTTACAACAGACAGAGGGGAAGGGGGTCTATATCTATACTCATGGCGAAATGTTGCCAGCACATGGTTATCCTGGTTTAAAGAAATATAGCCATTTTTATGGTCATTATGGAACTGCCTGGCAAAATCAGCATCAAGAATTTGAAAACTTTCCTGGTAGTATTTTAATGACTACTAATTGTATTCAAAAACCACGTGATTCATATCGAGATAGAATATTTACTACTGGCTTAGTTGAATGGCCGGATATTACCCATATTGGAGATGACAAAGATTTTACTGCGCTAATTAATCGAGCTTTGGAATTACCAGGTTATGATCAAGATAGGGAGTTAAATCATGTGATGGTAGGATTTGCGCACAACGCAGTTTTGGGAGTAGCTGATAAGGTGATTGAGTTGGTTAAAGCACAGAAGATCCGCCATTTCTTTTTAGTGGCCGGGTGTGATGGCGCAAAACCAGGCAGAAATTACTATACTGAATTTGTTGAGCAGGTGCCAAGTGATTGCATAGTCTTGACCTTAGCTTGTGGTAAATTTAGATTTTTTGATCAGAAACTTGGAGAAATTGGCGGGATTCCAAGATTATTGGATATTGGTCAATGTAACGATGCCTATTCTGCTATTCAGATCGCGCTTGCTTTGGCTAAAGCGTTTAATTGTGGGGTTAACGACTTGCCATTGTCGATGGTACTTTCTTGGTATGAACAAAAGGCGGTAGCAATTTTATTAACTTTGCTTTCTTTAGGGGTGAAAAATATTCGCTTAGGTCCAAGTTTACCGGCGTTTATCACTCCGAATGTGCTGCAGGTTTTAGTAGATAAATTTAAGCTCAAGCCTATTACTACGCCAACAGAAGATTTAAAGGATATTTTACAAAAATAGACGAAAAAACCGGTGTGCCTAGTTGGTTTAGGATAATTATGGATCCCGCGGTCGCTGAAGGCGCGCCGCGGGACGACGTCAAACGTCTTCCCGCGACTTTTACCGCGGGATCTATTAAAATCCACTATAAATCTAAAAAACAATATTTTTTACGAATTCAAGAAAGACCATTATGTCTAGTTGTTTAGGCGTGTGCTTTTTGCATGAAGCGATTAAGAGAGATTACTGAAAATATCCAAAGCACCATTAGTCCAATAAATATAATTGAGAAAAACGGCGCTAAATCTATTAATGTCATATTAGCGAATATCATGAGCAGAATTTGTTGAATAAAGCCGCCGCTCCCTTTGCCAAGTCTGATGCCGATGGTTTCTGCTGCTGCTTTGCCCTTGGTTTGCAGAATATCTGGTAGAGGTATATAGGCCATCTCCTTGGTGGAATCGAATAAGGTATTTTTTAAAGCTCTCGAGGTTGTATAATATAAAGCTCCTGCATACATGACAAGCTGTAGTGCGCTTATGCCGTATAAACTTGAAAATTCATGATTCCTAAATTGTAATAGGAGAAAAAAAATTGTGCCAATGACTATAGTGATGGCTGGTGGAATAAGAGCAGCGGTTTTCCATTTACAATAACGTAAAATACCGAGCGTAGCTAGGCTGGATAATATGGTGGTAATCGAAATATAGATAATAACCGTGCTGATAAAATTTTGAATCAGATTGGCATCGGCTGCAAAATATAACTCCGTAGATTTTTTCCATGCTCCTTCGACAAGATTTATGGCTATGTTATAACATAGGATTAGAGAGGTTATTAATAATATTGGTTTAGAATTGAAGATGTATTTTATACTTTCTTTTAAAGAAATTTTTTCTTTGCTTTTAATGATTTTCGGGTCACGTCTGCTATTGATATTTTCTCTACCTACTTTTATAGATAGTATTTTCATGCTAATAGTTAAAATAATAGCAGCCACCAAGATAGAGATACCTATTTTATTTAAAGTATGCTGCCAGTCTACGCTGGCATTTATGAATATTTTAGATGAAACTCCAGCTAACATTAGACCAAATTGCGATGCCAGTCCAAACAGGGGGTAAAATCTCTTTGATTCCTGAATGGTGGTAATATGATTCATTAATTGCCAAAAAGAGATGGAATAAATGGTCGTTATAAACAACTCCGACATAATAAAAAATAGAGAGTAATGCCAATATTGGATTATTTTGATTAGATATTTTAGGGATGATATTTGCAGCCAAGAGAACCGGTTAATATCGATTATAAATCTGTCACTATTTGGATAAATTATAAAGATAAAAGAAGCAAAAAATATCATAAACCCCCAAGTCAATAAGTAGAATAATGAGGTTCTATTAAATAGATCAGATAGCTTCATATAGATTACCATAAAGATCATAGCTGATGGTAAAACCAGCCAAGTTTTGATGGCGCTAATCGTTTCGGTGCCAAGATTCGAGATAATTAGAGTATCTTTCGATAATCTTAATAGATGGTGCATGTAGATTATAGTCAAAATCATGACTGCACCAGACATAAATCTAACGAATTCACTTTTTTGGATGGGGATAAAGTTCTTCAAGGTTGTCTACCCAAAGTTTAATTCTTTGCGATCCTAACAGTAATTACTCTTATTGCAAGGTCTAAATTTTGGTAGATAATTTATCGTTAATTATTTTTAGGAGTATTTTTGATAAATGGGGGTTGGCAGTTACCAGGGTGCCATTTTCTAGGTAATTTTTCTCCCCAGCAAAGTCGGTGACTATTCCACCTGCTTCTTGGATAATCAGAGCCCCAGCTGCTACATCCCAGGTGGCCAGATTAATGCCCCACATGGCATCGATTCGCCCACAGGCAACGTAAGCACAATCAAGGGCAGCAGATCCGCTGCGTCTTGTTCCAGCGGCTAGGGATAGAATTGTTGCAAGTATTTTGAGAAATTCGGGTATATCGTTGCCATTTTTATTGCTAAAGCAAGAGGCTACTAACGATCCCGGTAGTTGTTTTTTGTCTCCTACTCTAATTCTGTGTTCATTTAAAAATGCGCCTACACCAAAAGTTGCGGTAAATAGCTCTTGGCGAATTGGGTCGTAGATTAAGCCGTGCTCTAGTCTATCTTTATATTTAACCGCAATTGAGATGCAAAAGTGGGGGTAGCCATGAAGAAAATTATTGGTGCCATCAATCGGGTCGATAATCCAAGTATAATCTCCTTTGCCACTTTCTCCAAATTCTTCACCCAAAATAGCATGTTCTGGGTACGATTCTCTAATTATTCTAGTTATCTCTTGTTCAGAGAATTGATCTATTTCAGTTACAAAATCATTAGGATTTTTTTCGCTTACTTTAATTGTGTCTAAACGATCAAGTGCTCGCATGATAATCTTAGCTGCACTTCTTGCCGCTTTAATTGCGATATTCAGTAGGGGGTTGATAGCCATTAAATAAAATTACCTCGCGATTATGTAGTTATAAAGTAAGTCTGTTACCTATTTTGACGTACGGATTCTATGTCTATAGCTCTTCAAAAGCTAGTTTAATATTGATTATATGTAAAATTTTAATCTATATCCATTAAATTTATATGTTATAATGAAACTGTTACCTATATTTTCTTTGCTTGAGGTCTACATGGAGGTGGGTTATGAGTATAGTTATTTTGAGCGAGCATGAAGCTAGTCAGGTGAGTGCTGGTCTAAGTACTAAGGATAAA
>CAZTPH010000134.1:0-3917 GCA_964614705.1 uncultured Coxiellaceae bacterium | reverse complement strand
AATAAATTAATAGCTTGCAGTAAATTATAGATTATTACTGGTTTAAAGATATTTAACTCTAAATCGCCATGTAAATTGGCCACAGTAATAACGCTGTCGTTGCCAATAATTTGTGCACACACCATCAATAACATCTCACACTGAGTTGGATTAATCTTACCCGGCATAATTGAAGAACCCGGTTCATTGGCTGGTAAAATTAATTCTCCCAAACCACATCGTGGGCCAGACGATAAAAGACGAATATCATTAGCAATTTTAAACAATGCTGTAGCTAAAGATTTGATCGCCCCACTTACCATCACTAATGGCTCATGCGAAGATAACATCCAAAATTTATTCGGCGCGGGTTTAAATTTTACGCCCGTTAATTTAGTAAGTGTAGCCACCATCTTTCGATCAAAATTGGGCGGAGCATTTAACCCTGTTCCTACCGCTGTGCCGCCAATAGCTAGAGATTTCAACTGATCGGCTGCTAGAGTAATATTTTGGATTGCAAACTCTACTTGAGCAGCATAACCGGAAAACTCTTCTCCTAAAGTCATGGGCACAGCGTCTTGCAAGTGGGTACGACCCACTTTTAATGTTTGGCGAAATTTTTTGCTAAGTGAATTTAAGGTGTGGTACAACATTTTTAAACTGGGCTTAAGCTTATCCTTAATTGCAATTGTCGCAGCAATATGCATCGCCGTTGGAAAAACATCATTGGTAGATTGCGACATATTAACGTCGTCATTGGGATGAACTGGAGTTTTGCTGCCAAGCTTACCGCCCAACTTTTCAATCGCACGATTAGCAATCACCTCGTTGATATTCATATTAGTCTGAGTACCACTACCAGATTGCCAAATATTGAGCGGAAAATGTTGATTGAGCCTGCCGACTATTATTTCATCGCAAACGGCCATAATCTCTTTGGCTAGACTTTTTTTAAGCAAGCCCAATTCAGAATTTACAAAAGCTGCTGCCTTTTTAACCAAAGCAAGAGCACGAATCATCTCTTGTGGCATCTTTTCTTCTCCAATCTTAAAATGCAAACGAGCTCTTTCAGTTTGCGCCCCCCAATAATATTTTTGTGGCACTGAAATTTTGCCAATGGAGTCTTCTTCCATCCTGGTTTTGGTTTTTTTCACTGGTGTTTATCTATCAAAATTAATTCCTATAATTATAAGTCGTTTTTACTCTAAAAACCATCATTAAATTGGCAACCCAAACTATAATAGTTTCTATTGATAATAGAAACTTATGGATATATATTTACATTGTCAATAGTAACTTTTTGAGGACCATGGAACGCCAACAATTAAAACAAATTATTATCGATCAACAACAAGTCCTTCTGTCGGAAAATTTTATTGCTAGAAACGCATATGATGAGGTAAAAACACTGCAGAACACCAAACAAATTTTGGTGATAACCGGGGTTCGCCGTTGTGGAAAATCAACTTTATTGCAGGAAATTCGCTCTCGCTCTCCAGAAAAAAATTATTACTTTAATTTTGATGATGATCGTCTAACTAAGTTTTGCCTTGCAGATTTTGAACAACTACTTGAGCTACTTATCGAATTATATGGTGTGGAAAAAACCGTCTATTTCGACGAAATTCAAAATATTCCCGCCTGGGAACGTTTTATTCGTCGACTACACGACCAGGGTTATAAAATCTATATTGCCGGTTCTAATGCAACCATGTTCAGTCGTGAATTAGGAACCAGATTAACCGGACGCTATATAAAAATTGAACTATACCCATTTTCATTCCTAGAGTATGTAAGATGGCAAAATCCAACTCTACTCACCAAAAATCATCTTACCTCCACTCAAAAATCTCAACTGCAAAATCTGTTTGCTAGCTTCTACGAAAATGGGGGATTCCCTGAGTTTCTCATCTTAAAAAACAAGGCTTATTTACAAAACTTATTTGAAAGCATTCTCTATCGCGATATTATCGTGCGCTTTGGTGTAAATGAGCGCGCGGTAAAAGAACTAGCAGTTTTTTTAGCCAGCAATATCAGCAGTAACATTACCTACAATTCTCTGCGCAAAAACTTAGGACTAGCCAGCGCTACAACTGTTGCTAACTATTGTAGTTATTTATTTAATAGCTACTTGAGTTTTTTAATCAATCGGTTTTCATACTCTTTAAAAGAGCAGGTTCACTACGCCAAAAAAACTTATTTTATCGACCATGCTCTTGCCAAAGCCATCGGATTCCGCAGCAGCGATGATCACGGTAAAAACCTGGAAAATATTGTTTTTCTTGAACTTAAGCGCTCGGCTTATGAAATCTACTTTCATAAGCAAAAATATGAGTGTGACTTCATATTAAAACAAGGAATAAAAATTATCGCAGCAGTGCAAGTATGCGTATCATTACAAAATCCGGTAACCGAAAAACGCGAATTCAATGGTTTAACTGAAGCCATGGAAAGCTACCAACTAACCAAAGGAGTCGTTCTTACCGAAAATGATCAGCTATCTCAAATAAAATTAACCCATAATAACAAAAAATATACTGTGTATATTATGCCCATATGGTGGTGGTTGCTAAATAATAATAAAACGGGATCTCTGGTTACAGATTTTAAAAATTTTTTCTAGTAAAAGCTCCCAAAAAATGACGAGAACCGGTTACTTATGGATATTATCTTAAGGGACTCTTCTAATAAATCACCTGGTGGTAAATCAAATATAGCTTTAGATAATTGTCGTTTATTCCCTGCTTTAAAGAGTGATGCAAATAACTCTCTAATTTGTCCTTTTTTCTCTGTATTATCTATTAATTCATCAGCTAATTTATTTCGTAAATCTTTAATCGTCGTTGGATAGTTCTCACCATTATATTCGTAATCTTCTGGTTGTGCCACATCCTTGCATACCTCTTTTAAGACAGCAGCATAGAGACAATTACCATCCGGAACTATTGCAGTAGTTTTCCCCGTCTTAGGATTATAGCACATATAGTGCTTACCTTCTAACCATAAATTAATTTCTCCATTGCTATCTTCCCCTATGATTAATGGTTTATCATTTGCTGAATACACATTTATTTTAACCCCAAATATATCTGCTATTATACCTAATTCAATACCTCCGCCCCAAAAACCATCCTTTCTTATTTGGTTAATATATTTTTCAACAATACCATCAAGAAATTTCTTTGCTTCATTGTTGTAATGATTTTTGTCATATTCATATTCATTTATAACTTCATCAAATTGTCTTCCTTTCCCTGCGGAAATATAATCTTTTTCATCAAACTTATATTTACCTATAGGATACTCGTCTCCCGAATCTTCATCAGGTTTATGAAGAGATCGTAATGCATAGCGTGTTAAAAGCTCGCTTTTGCTATAATTCAAATAATTAGATAAAGTTTTAGCTTTTTCACATCTTTTCCTTCCTTGCACAAGAGATGTCTGTTCATTATATTTACCAACCTTAACATCCTCACCAATTATCATTTCTTTAAAATTATTCAAATCAGTAAGAGTGGGCAAAAAAGCAACCATTGGTAGCTTACCATATCTGTCTCCTTTGCTTAAACGCCTGGCCACCTCATAATCTAGAAGCAAATTAAAGCCATTTAAACATCTATTTAATATACGTAGTTCCTCGTTTTCTTTTTTGGGGTCGTCCAGATAATACATAGCAATTGGCTCACCACTTACTTTTTGTTGCATCAGTTCATTAGATATTGTTTCTATCCATGACCCAGGTAATTTAGCGAGATAATCGAATATGTCTCTGTAAGTATCTGCAACTTCTGGCTTGCCCAAAATCCCATTTATCACGCCGTCAATTTTTCTAGGTCTCACAACTAACTTCAACGTATAAATGAAATTCCCTATGCGTAGGTTAGTTGGTAATTTATCGATCCATCGAACATAATCATCAATTGTGATTTTTTCCCATG
>CAZTPH010000133.1:3601-3939 GCA_964614705.1 uncultured Coxiellaceae bacterium | reverse complement strand
CAGATTCAAGCAGCTAAAAAAAGGGTTATGGATAGAGATGAGGAGATCAGACGAAATAACGCTATAGTGGCTGACATTGATGTAAGTATTAAAGAGCATGATGATCATATTAATCGTCTAGAAACACAGCTTTTTGATGACGTATGTATAGATGCTTTGCATTCTCTTAATAGGGAAATACCAAAACAGGATCTACAATCAATCATTGATAGGTGCAAACACAAAAATAATCCAGATTTTGATATTAACGATACTGTTGAAGAGATTGCTAAAGTGTTACAACGTGATATAACTTCAGTTATAGATTGCTTTAGAGATTTGGGGAAAGATCAGGTATT
>CAZTPH010000133.1:0-3591 GCA_964614705.1 uncultured Coxiellaceae bacterium | reverse complement strand
GGTATTTAGAGAAATAGGAGAGCATAAGGGAATAAGAAAAAAGCTCAAGGAAAAGAAGGAACAGGTCAACGAAAAAACGGAAATCTTCAAATTAGCAAACACCATCGACAAAGAATTTATCTCAACATCCACATCCCCAGCCGGTTTGGTTAGTGATGTAGAGCATGATCTTGTTACTCGGGCTATTGAAGAAAATCCCGAGCTCAATAGTATGTCGCGTAAAGAAATTAACCTCCAAATCAAAGAATCTGCGTTGGAGGAGATTGTTGAGGAGAAGCCAAACAGGATAAATGAGTTAGAAAAAGTGTTGAGCCAATTGAAAATTGATGAAAAGCAATTTCAAAGTGAGTTAGATGATGTAAATACAAAATTGGATGATCCTAATACAGATGAAAAACTCTTGGATGATTTAATAGCTTTACAGACTGATCTTGAGGATAAATTAAAGACATGTCAATCACAACAAGGGATCGCTGAAGATGAAATTAAATTTTTTCAATCTAATCCTGAGGAACTCAAAAACCAGCTTAACGAGGCGTGGAATAAAAATGTTGGAAACATAGGGATCATCGCTCCCAGGCCATCATGGATGAAACATCGTGAAGAAAATAAATTAAGCCCTGCAAAAAATGAAGAGGCCTTATCAGAAAATGAAGATAAATTTGGAGAAACCAATGATCTATGATTTATTGACTGATTTTGAGCATGGTGCAATATGTTTCTGGCCTTATGCATCTATTGTATTCTGTCTGATTTGATGCCGCACGCGATTCAATTAATTAGTAATTCTACAAATTGGATCAAAATTACATCTTTGACAAATTTCTCGAGACAGTGGCGCCACTTGAGCTTGGCCAGATGAAAACTCACTAGCAAGTTTAGCCAAATTATTTTTCCAGTAGCTAATTAGCCATTTCCAAGTGATATTTATCTGAGAGCCAGGATGATTTTTTTGGTAGATCTCCGTCAATTCTTCTAAAGTTATCTCTTTAAATTTTACCGAATCGCTGTTTATCTGAGCTATGGCCAGACCATCTATATCGTTAATTGCTATACTGTACAGTATAAGTTGCGGGTTTTTAGGGCGCATCGAAAACCAGTCCATTATTGTAGGCAGTTCTTTACCACTTTTATAGTCAATCAAAATGTTTTTGTTTTCGGCTAGTTTATCAATCCGATCGATCCTTAAATTAATATCTAGGTTAGCAAGCTTTACTTGACAATTTTTTTCACTAACTAATAGTTGAAAGTGTTCTCGATTTTTTTCTAATTCTAGCCACCTGGTTAATAACTTAGTTAATGTTTTTAGTTCTAGTTCTTTTAATTTGGGTGTGAGATTGAGTTGATCCAATGAACTACTAATAGCATATATAACCATTTGCTCCATCGTTTGAAAAGTCAGTTCAATTAGGTTTGCCTGAGTTTTTATTTTTTTCCAAAATTTTTCTAGAGCTTGATGGAGAACAATGCCTCGATCTATTTTAGATACTCCCATAGTTTCTTTTGGTAAATTTTCAAGGTGCAAACGAAATTCTGCAAAAGCACGAAAAGGGCAGGTGGATTGGAGTTCTATTAATCTGCTAGAAGTACTAATTAATTCTGCTGCTGACAATTTAGGTCCTTGATCATCGGTTAATTTTTCGGTTTTTTTGCTTAGATAGATATTTTTAGTAAGTGATACTGTTGATGAAAGATCTAAGTCGTTAATGGATAACTCAGGATAATCTATAATTAGTGGGCTTGGTTCAAGGATTTGATCACCGTTTTGCTTGCTATAGCTGAAAATAATTTTTTTGGCGCTTCTTTGATATCTGGTTAGCAACGTTCGACAGAAATCTAATTCGCGTTTTGTTGATGAATGTGGCAAGAACATCGTTTTTTGGATCGATATTGGAATAAATGGATTGGGAGTGGAAAAAGGAGGCCAGGATTGATCGTCCAACCCCATGATCCATAGGTAATCAAAATTTATTCCAGCGCCTTCTAGGATTCCTAGGATATCTATTTTGTTATGGTTAGATGTTGAAGGTTGATTAACTACTTTATTCGCTACAATTTCTTGCAGCATTTGTAAAGCTGCTTTTCTCGATATTTTGTTCACCAAATAATTATTTGTGCCGAAGTTATTGATAATTTCTCTAAACTGATTTAAGCCTAATGCTTCAAGGTCATTTAAATTTTCCTCGCCTGGCCACCAGAAAGATTTTAAAATAGCGATAAATGATTTTGACCACGCAAGTGGGGTTAAAAGTTGATCTTTATCCCCCAAGATTAGGGTTGACCATGTTTGTAAGCAGTGTTTAAGCAAGGAGGTTGCTTGAGCACAGGTATCGATTAGCCCCTCAATGGTTATATCGGGGTTTTTAAGAATTTGTTTACTTAAGCTGATTCTGGCCGATTGTTCTTTTAGTGATCCTCTGATATATGGAGAAGTAATTATATCGCTTAATTTTGCCATTGAGAATGTGTCAATGGCTAGTAATTTCAGTGCAAGGTGGATGATCGGTAGTTGGTCCAAATTAGTGCCCAGGGAAAAATTAATGTTTTGGTTTGAACCAAATGTTTCGTAGAAGGTGTCTGCAATTTTATCCTTTATATTTTTGAGGTTGGGTGAAACTATGCCTATTTTGGCTTTTGGTTCATTGGCTAGTACCTTTTGGGTGAATTTCGCTATGGTTGTGATTTCTTCTCTGGTTGACTCGAAAGCAATCCGGTGTTTTTGAGAAGCTGTTGTTTTATTTGGGTCGCCTTTAATTATCTTGCAGCCAGTTTTTTCAAGAGCGGTAATAAGATCAGTTAATGCCGGAGAAATTTCGTCAAAGCCTATTAGGTTTAGCTCAAGCATCTTAAAATCTTCAACAAAATCTATAAGATTAGCTGGCAATTCGCTGATTGTTATTAGTTTTTTTTCGTGGCAATAGTTTTTAAATTTTTTGTACCATCGTAAAAAGGTGGCTAGTTCATCGTTATTAACGTTAAATTTATTTATATCTATTTTGTAAGCAGTTATTAGAGAGTGGAAGCTAACCGCCTGTTCTATTAAATTTAAGTTTGAGTTCAAGGTGATAATTTGACGCCAGATAAATTTTTCTTGAATTTGGTCAATTACTATTCTTTCGTCGATGACATTTTGCCAAGCAAGAGCAAGCCAGCTATTGATAGGTAATATTTTTATTATTTTTGGTATTGATACTCCAGCTTGATGGTGTAGAAAATCATTTTCTAGTTGCCTTGAAAGTCGCTTGTTTGGAGTTAGTATATATGATTTTTGAAGCATTTTTTTGCACAGCCATTAAGTTTTTTAATAATTCTAAAGCTTTTATAGGGTTATAGACAACAAATTTTCAATAAGTTACATAAGTGTTTGATAATAAAGATTTTTTTATTAGGGTCAAAAATCGTCCAATTTATTAATAAGCCTATTTATTCGGTGTTTGGTAGATAAAAAATTCAAGATACTCACAAAGTTATCCACAGATTTTGTGAATAATTTTTTTATGAAATTAGATCAATATGTTAGACGATTAAGCAAAAGACTCCCAAAGAACTTCACAGTAACCCATTGATTAGTTAGCAGCTTTAACTAGATCA
>CAZTPH010000132.1:0-4026 GCA_964614705.1 uncultured Coxiellaceae bacterium | reverse complement strand
CATTAGATGAAGGATGGTTTTTTTACAACAAGAGAGGATTTTAAATTTCTTTTTTTTAGCGAGGCTATATGGATAAAAAAACTGTTGGCAGTAAAAACCAAATATTAATTTATAAAACAGAAACTGGGCAATACTCTGTCGATGTCTTATTGGATGGAGATACCGTTTGGCTTACGCAAAAACAGATGGCGGAGTTATTTGATAAAGGAAGAACCACGATAACAGAGCATATACAAAATATTTTCAAAGAAGGCGAGCTTGATGAAAAAGTAGTATGTCGGGATTTCCGACATACTGCAGCGGATGGCAAGGAATATGAGGTAAAATATTACAATCTTGACGTAATTATTTCAATTGGCTATCGGGTTAAATCATTACGTGGCACCCAATTTCGCATCTGGGCAACTCGTACCCTTAAAGATCACCTTATCAAAGGTTACACCATCAACCAAAAACGCCTTGCTGAAACAGGCGTAAAAGAATTGGAAAACGCCTTACAGTTTATAAAGCAAGCGAGTAGCCGCCGCCAGCTCACCAACGAAGAAACCCAAGGATTACTAGATGTTATAGCAAAATATGCTAAATCATGGTTGTTACTGAAAAGCTATGATGAAGATAATTTACCCGCAACCAAAGGAAAACTGCCAAAATTTAGCCTTAATTATGAACATACTTTAAATTCCATTAGAGAACTTAAAAAAGTGCTTATCGCCAAAAAAGAAGCAAGCGATTTGTTTGGTAATGAGCGAGAACATGGCCTCGAAGCTATTCTAGGCAATATAGAGCAAAGCTTTGGCGGCCAAGAATTATATCCAACTCTCGAAGAAAAGGCCGCCCACCTACTCTATTTTATTATCAAGGACCACCCGTTTTCAGATGGGAATAAACGGATTGCTTCATTACTATTTATCCATTATTTGGATAAAAATAATCATCTCTATAAAACAAACGGCGAGACGATCATTAACGATAACGCACTTGTAGCACTAGCATTATTAATCGCAGAAAGCGATCCAAAAAGTAAAGAATTGATGACTGCATTAACTAAGAATTTATTGACCGAAGGAAATTAATAAATTATTGAGAGGATAAATACCATGAAAAACACTTTGGCCATCTTCGAAGATTTTAAAATTCGTAGAATCTATGATGAAGAGAAAGAGATGTGGTACTTTTCTGTTGTAGATATTATTGCAGCCCTAACTCAGCAAAAGGACTTTCAAACTGCTAGAAAATACTGGAATAAGCTGAAAGAACGATTAAATAAGGAAGGAAGTGAAGTGGTGACAAAATGTCACCAGTTGAAATTACAAGCTGAAGATAGAAAGATGAGGCTTACCGATGTTGCCAATCCTGAAACGTTATTACGCCTTATTCAATCTGTACCAAGCCCAAAGGCAGAGCCAATCAAATTATGGCTTGCAAAAGTGGGCTATGAAAGAATCCAGGAAATCGCTGACCCTGAAAGGTCAGTAAACCGGGCCAGAGAAAACTGGAAAAAACACGGCAGAAGTGAAAAGTGGATCCAGCAAAGGATGATGAGTCAGGAAACTCGCAATAAGTTAACCGACTATTGGAGCAAACACGAAGTAACCAAAGAAGAGGAATACGCGATCCTTACCAATATTATCCATCAAGAATGGTCAGATGTTAGCGTTAAAGAACATAAAAAACTAAAGGGTCTAAAAACCCAAAACTTAAGAGACCACATGACCGAAGCTGAGCTTGTTTTTACCGCCTTGGCTGAATTATCAACCAGACAAATAGCAGAAACTACCGAAGCAAAAGGTATGGACGAAAACAAGACTGTAGGAATAAAAGGTGGCGGGATCGCCAAAAAAGCACGCCTCGACCTAGAAAAACAAACCGGCAAAAAAGTGGTTTCTAAGGCCAATTATTTATTACCCCAAGAAACAAAAACCATAGATAATAAATAACATGAAAAACAAACTTAATTTTATTAAAAAATCGCTTGTTGCATTACGAATACCAGCCAAAAAAATCGCTGTATATCACGATACAACTAAAAATGGGCTGAAGTTATTAGTTCGCCCTACTGGTATTAAAACTTTTGTACTTTACCGTAAGATCCAAGGCAGACCAGAACGTATCACCATTGGTCGTTTTCCCGAAGTTACTATTGAACAAGCTCGCAAACAAGTAGATATTCTAAATGCTAAAATAGCATCTGGTATTAATCCCAATGAAGAAAAGCGGGGTTTACGATCCGAACTGAATATCAAAGGTCTTTTTGAGAAATATTTAGAAAGATATGCCAAAGTACATAAAAAATCGTGGCAAGGAGATGTTAACCAATTCAAACGTTATCTTAAAAATTGGGAAAATCGTAAATTATCTGCAATTCGTAAATCACACGTTCAAAAATTACATGCGGAAATTGGCACTACAAAAGGATACTATGCCGCCAATAGATTACTAGCTTTACTACATACCATGTTCAATCGAGCTATCGACTGGGGTTGGGATAGCCCTAATCCAGCACATGGCATTAAAAAATTTAAAGAAAAATCACGCGATCGATTTATTCATGGCGATGAATTACCAAAATTCTTTGCTGCTCTGAGAGAAGAACCAAGTATTATTGTTCGTGATTATATTTTACTAAGTTTATTAACTGGAGCTAGACGCTCAAATGTTTTAGCGATGCGCTTTGATGAAATCAATTTTGACAGAGCCACTTGGACAATTCCAGTTACTAAAACCGGTGAAAGTCATACCGTGCCACTTGTACCAGCTGCAATTGAGCTATTAAAATCGCGACAAAAAAGCAATCTTAGTAACAGTCCATGGGTTTTCCCTGGTAGTGGCGTCACTGGCCATTTAGTAGAAACAAAAAAACCTTGGAAAAGAATTCTGAAAAAAGCTGGTATCAAGGATTTAAGGATTCACGACTTACGCCGCTCTCTTGGCAGTTGGCAAGCCGCCACCGGAGCCAATCTATCAGTCATCGGCAAAACTTTAGCACACAAAAATGTTAGCACTACCGCAATTTATGCCCGCCTTAATCTTGATCCGATCAGAGAATCGATGAACAAAGCTACTGATGCGATGTTAGATGCAGCTGGGGTTAGCAGCACCAAAAACAAATAACGAGCATATATTGTCTAAATAATTGGTAACAAGCTATGAGATAAAATTTTATAGCTCTTGTTTTTGGGGGTCTAAATCTGTATCTGAATTTAAATTTTCTCGATTTAATCTTAATCTTTGCTGTACCCAAGCTATTTGTCTGCCACGAATCTCTTGACCTAGATCTTGGGATGCTTTAAGAACGATTTGGTTGTATTTCATCGGCTCTCGATTCGTAAGAATTTCACTAAAGGCTTCAGCTAAAAAAGGGCCGCAGTCGCGGTCGTTACCTTCCATTCTCGTTCTGAGTTTTGCATATTGCGGACAATTTCTTCGACCAAAAATTCGCTCTATTCGAAATTGCTCACCTAACTCTAGCTCTCTTCTTACAACACCTTCAATTGCAGGTGATATTTTGAATCCCATGGGATCAATGTACTTAACACCAGTTATATCGCCATTCTCGCTTCTGTTAATAACCAATCCAACCCAGTGATTATTTTTCCTTTCTTCAAATTCTCTAGATAATACATTTACGTTTAATGCAATTATTGTTACCGGCTGATTTGTGTTATTTTGTAAAGAGTCTACGAGCTCCCTTTCATTACTGGCAATTCTAATTCCATCATAACCGAATAGTGCTATAAAATGTTCAGGACCATACCAAACGTTACCTAGCCAATTTTCTTCCCTCAAAAAATTTTCTTGTAATCTTCTTTCCTCGGAAAAAACATTATCTACTGTTTTTGCAATATCTTGCAATGATTCTTCACCTCGATTAGTTTCAGATGAAGGCTCTATAAATGATCGTATATTTCTTATTACTCCTCCCTGATGTAACTGAATTTGGCCAAAAATTTTTGTACCAATTCGTCCAAGTATGCGCCTAATATCTAAACAACCCCGTTCTCTAGCCAACGACTCAAAATATTCTAT
>CAZTPH010000131.1:0-4047 GCA_964614705.1 uncultured Coxiellaceae bacterium | reverse complement strand
AACCAATTATCGTGCCAATATTCACCACCAAAGGTCAGCTGGTTAAACCAATGACGTGATTCTCCTCTTTTACGATCAAATGCTGCGTAAACCCCGAATAGTTCCTTTCGATCCAAAAATAGCTTTCTAAAACCAAAGTGGGCATTACCTTCAAACGAGCTACCACTGCGATCAAAGATTCTTAAATCGGTAAAAAAGATTTTGCCTTCGCTTTGTGCAAGAGGAATAAACAGGTCATAGATACCAGCTACATTGGAATTTTGGTTAAAGTATTTCGCACCACCTATCTCTAAATAGGGTTTATATTTAGATTCTTGAGCAAATAACTTATTACTATCTATAACGTGGGAAGTTTTGCTAACTAATGAAGATGCTAAAGTAATTGCGGGCAAAAACAAAGAAACAAACAGCACCAAAGGATATAAAAATTTTCCAGATAACCTGTTTTTATATAAGTTCATTCCTATCCCTCTTTATCAGTAAACCTTAATAGACTTTAGCCAGCACTAAATATGGGAACAAATAACTATTGGCTATTATAGCTAATTCTTATATATAAGCAAAACAATTTTGGCAACGCTATCAAATTAAATAACCACTAGCTTGTGCCAGCAGTTATTTGCATAATATAAAATTCATATCATCAACATAATTTTAAACATTATCTTTAGTCACGGACATATAATGCACCCCATTATAAGCCAATTTTACTATAGGTTTATCTGTAGGAATTTCTGCCCTATCTTTTGTCTCATCAAACGAATTATCTTGTTTTAGATAATAATATCTATACTCGTGTATTTCCAGCTTATCTGGCCTACTATCTACCGTAGATTTAGTATCTACCGTAGCTATTGTAACATTTAAGTATCTAGCTAAAAATTCAAATGTATCTTCATCTCCACTCCAGTCTCTATCTTGAAATTCTACCCCAAAGTGTTCACTAACACGCAACCTGAGTACGTCGTACAAGCGAGTATCTTGCTGTACTTCATCAACCAAACTATGTTTCAATAAAAGCAACTGATGAGCTATAGCTCTAAAAAAACAATTACCATCACCTTCCACATTTTGAAATTCCCAATCAGGCATGTGAGAGAAGGTCGTTATTTTCAAATCTTCGCCGGTTTCTTTATGCAATCTCTCTTCAAAGTTTAATTTCTTAAATAATCTTTTAACCGATTTCACCCTATCTTCTGAAGTTGCATCAAAGGACAAAGCATATCCGGTATATGGATAAATCATTGTTAAACGATTTTTACTAGATTTAACTAATGGCCAATTTAAAACCCTGCCCCATAGCCATATTATCTTTATGGCATCTTTATATTGATACTTGTCATAATACTTCCAAGCATATTGCATTGCTTGAATGGCGTTGATGGTTGAGTGCTCACAAAACACAAACAAATATTGTTTTTTATATTCTTCATAATCATATATCCTCCAAAGAAATTCAAAATAAACTTTTAAAGCAAGTAATGGATAAACAACATTTTCATCTTGCGGCGTATATTTTAACAAAAAAGGAATATTAGCAACAAGAGCCCATTGGTACCAAAAATCAAACTTTTCATCCATTTTTTTAATCAAATAAGCAGCCATAACACTATTAAAGCCTTCTTTCATACTACACACAGCAGGTATTCCACCATCAACTTCATTAGCATTAAAAGAAGTATAATACATATTTAACCATTTATTGTCTGACATTAGACTCTCTAAAAGTTGATGCTGGGCATCAAAGTCACTACTATCAGGTATAACATAACTTGCAATATCCAAATGTAACCATTTTGCCATAGGAATAAAACTATCAATGTCTTTTGAAGACAAAAACTCTATAAACTGTCTTATCCGGTTTTTATCAATTGACATAACAGCATTAACAAACATCATATATTCATAAGATTTAACTTCATGCATCTTTGCAGAATAAATAACTGTATAAATAAGTGCCTTAATAATACCATTGTTAACCGCATCCACGTCTATTTTTATTTCAAAACGCTCAACTGCTATCTGGAAAAATTTTTCAATATTTAGCAAATCATTCTGATAAACCTTATTGTAAGTTTTTAAGATGACTGTAATAATCTGATCTAGTAATTCTGAACTTTTAACACTCTCAATATTTTCTTCTGAAATGTTTGATAATATACTATTCGTAAATGACAACAACATTGTATCAAAATTAGCTTTAGCTTTGTCCCAAAAGTCCTTAAGATAAGAAATAACATCCCCCAAAGACTCGAGACCCTTAGCTATTCTAATTTTTTTTAAAGCTCGTTTTGCCGTATTTATAACAACATTCTCTTGGTTATCTAACAAATACTGCTTGAAATATCTATTACTTTCACTTAAAGGCAAACAATAGTCGTTTAGCTCTTCTTCAATATTTTTGGCATATGTAATATCTAAATCTGATGACCATATCTCACCTAAAACATATGCTACAGCTTCATGTACCTTATAATAACGATGACAATACCCACCTGGCCTTTTAGCATGCATAAGCAAATCGTATTTCTTTAAAAAATCTATATTTGTATGTGTCAATAAACTATAGATGGCATCCATAATATTATGCAATATCTTATAAAAATCTTTACTATACCGAAACCATCCAATAAAATTAGTTATAACTCTTTTTGCTTTTTCAAAATCTTTAAAACCATTTATATCTATCAACTCATTATCATTTTTTCCGGACCATATAAACTCACTTCCTACCCTGTGAACTTCAGGTATTTTTGTATTTTTATCTAATGCATCCCAATATTTATCTTGCAAATTACCAATCATATCTTTAGACTGTTTAAATCTCTCTTCAAAGTTTTTGTACGCCTCGCGCGGTAATTTTCCAAACTCAGCATGAAACATAATCCATGACTTAACAAACTGCCAAAATTTCTGATAATCATTGTTAAACTGTACAACACTTAATAACTCTTTACACCATTTATGCTGCTCCTTGTCTACAATATGTATTTTCAATAACCCTTCCACAAAAAACTTAGCTGCCAGGTATTCTCTATAGGTATCATGAGAAAATAAATACTCAACAGAATTATCTTTCAAAATCGACACGCTTCGCTTTAACAAGCCCATCTTGTTTATATCATCATCTAACCATTTTTCTGACACCACTTTAGTTAATTTAGAAGCAAAAGCAGATGATAACTCGGAAAAATGTTTTTTTACAGCCACCATAGACAAACGATCAACATAGAACATACTAAGGGCATTAACTCTATCAAGTATCAATATGTCGTCTGGTATATTAAAAGCTTTGTTAAAATAAATAACAAATTTAGATTCAATGAATGTCTTATAAAGAGCAACTAAAGCGTTGGGACCTCTAATACTTTTAATAATATCCTTAAGTACCTTGTCGTCACTACGATCTTTTTCCGATAGTTCTCTCCAAACATTATAAACGGGACGATGTGCTTGATAAAACAAATAACATAGCAATGGAAATTCTAGCAATTCCTCTAATTCTCTATTTTCTTTAATAAAATTTAGCGCTTCGGTATAAAATCTTTTACCATATAAATCAGGCTTGAAAGCGTCATCAAAATATTTTTCTTTGTGTTCTAGCAAAAATGGTTTTAGCGATAAGGAAATGTTTGCAGAAAATTTAAGAATTGGCTGATCAACTGGCCTAGTAAAAAAAACCACATCAGAATGATCAAGTAATTTGTTATACAATTTTCTAGTAGTTAAAAAGTGCTCATTTCTAACTTGATCTCCGCCGTCTAGTAATAAAAGCACATTATTTCGTTTAAGATCATAACTAATAGCGTTTTTTAACCACAAGGGAATACTATTATAATCCTTATCTATGTAATTTTCATATATGACATTTAAAATTTTAAATAGAAATTGGGATAAATTTACTAATTTACCATTATTACTATCCACTTGTTCCAAATAAACAGGTAATGTCCAAAAATAATCTCCCAACTTAATTTCTCTCACAACACCTGCTTCTATTTCTCCTGCATCATTAAGTGCAGCTAATTTTAAATGTCATATATGAAA
>CAZTPH010000130.1:0-4100 GCA_964614705.1 uncultured Coxiellaceae bacterium | reverse complement strand
TTTCATTGGTAGGCCGTGTGGGGGTCGAACCCGCGACCAACTGATTAAGAGTCAGCTGCTCTACCAACTGAGCTAACGGCCTAAGTCTTGTCTACTATGGTTTACATCGTAACTGCTTAATTCAACAAAGTCAATTTGTGGGGATTTTGTGGGGGCTATGTGAACTGCCCCTAAAAAACCAGACACAAATTTGTTAAAATAAATAAAACTAACAGAGGAGTGTCAAATGTTAAAAGAAAAAAGAAGTTACTTGGTTAAGAAAGATAAGTAAAGTTAATCAGGCTAAAGGATCCAATGAGGCAATTGATTTAAATGAAGAATTACATCGACTAAGGAAAGAGAATGCTAGACTTAGAGAGGAGAAAGAAATACTAAAAAACTCCCAAAAGAGTAGCTCTTACCCTGGAAATAGAAACTCCTGAGTAGTATACTAAAGTAGTCAGCCAAAGAGAGCGACCGTCAGCTTATTGGTGGTTTACCCCGTTAAAAAACCTGGTCCAGGAGTAAGGCGAACCCGGCATTGGTGGCACGCAAGTGACCCCGTTTAGGAAAGTGATAAATTAGCTACTCCCCTCTTTGGTATTTTTAATTTAATCAAGGAGATCATTATGCATAAACAAACTACTTTGCCAGTGATACATCCTAATGCAGCTGGCATCGATATTGGTTCTCAATTTCATTTAGTTGCTGTCGGTCAAGATAAGGCGAGTGAACCAGTCCGCAGTTTTCAAAGTTTCACGACTGATTTGCATGAGATGGCAAAATGGTTACAAAGTTGTGGAGTCACGAGCATTGCGATGGAGTCGACAGGGATTTATTGGATCCCAGCTTTTGAAATTTTAGAAGAGTATGGATTTGAAGTATTCCTGGTTAATGCTAGAGAAGCCAAGAATGTCCCTGGGAGAAAAACCGATGTCAACGATGCTCAGTGGTTACAGCGACTTCATCAATTTGGTTTACTGCGAGCAAGCTTCAGGCCCAATAAATCCATTGCCGTGTTGCGTTCTTACATCAGACAGCGAGAGCGCTTACTTGAATTTAGGGCAGCACATATTCAACATATGCAGAAAGCTCTGATGCAAATGAATATTCAACTACAGTGTCAAAGGTAAAATAAATTCCATAGTAAAGGCTCACCAAAATTCCATAGCTAGAGTTTTTATTAAGACCATTTTTTAGCATTAGTTTCCGTGAGGAGAATTAGCATCAAAAATGGTCAAAAGCGAAGTGCTCTGAATCAAATGAGCGCTTGAAATTGAAATATAAAATCAAGCACTTATATTTGTGTTTTTAAGGCCAAATATAGGTGGTTATATGCTGAGACAAGCTATGAACGTTACAATTGAAACATTGTGGAAACAGGGTAAAAGCAAAAGTGAAATAAGCCAAATTACAGGTCATGATTGGAAAACCATAAGCAAAGTTATTAAGTGCCTAAAAGCAGGGCATTATCCTGAAAGGAAACCACACAAAAAATTGTTAGATGGTAATAAAGAGCAAATAATAGAGCTGTTAGAAAAAGGACTTTCTGGGGTTAGAATATCAGAGGAACTGAAGCTATTTGGTGTAGCTACCAGTTATTCTACGGTTAAAAAATATATAGCTAGTATTAAAAAAAGGGACGATGTTTGTATCAGGTTCCATACCAAGCCTGGGAAAGAATCCCAGGTCGATTTTGGCTATGTTGGTTTGACGCCATATATTAATGGAAAAAAGAGGAAGACCTGGGTATTTAACATGCGACTTAGTTATTCGCGGTTAGATTACTATGAAAAAGTTTATGATCAAAAAGTAGAGACATTTATTCAATGCCATATTAATGCCTTTAACTTTTTTAATGGCTGCCCTGAATATATCAAGATCGATAATTTAAAAGCTGCCATACTTGAAGCCAATTTTTATGAACCAGTTTATCAAAATCTATATAAACAATTTGCTGACTATTATGGAGTAAAAATTATCCCATGTAGAGTAAGAGAACCACAGGAAAAAGGGAAAGTAGAATCTGGGATAAAGTATGTAAAAGGCAACTTCTTTTTAGGAAGAAAGTTTATTGATGACAAAGATGTTGATGGGCAATTACGTTACTGGCTTAATCATACTTGCAATGCAAGATTACATGGTACTACGAGAAGAATCCCTCAAGAATTATTTGATACAGAAGAAAAAGATAAGTTAATTAAGCTACCTGAAAAAGAATTTAGTATGCCGAAGGTTGGAGAACGTACGGTATATAATGATTGCCATGTGTATATCGATTATAACTATTATTCGGTACCGTTTGAATATGTAGGCAAAAACGTAGAAATAGAAGTGGGCAGCAAACTAGTCAGAGTATTTTATCTGGGTAAACAAATAGCGATTCACGAAAAGAGCGAAGGTAAAGGACAGTTTACGACTGAAAACAGCCATTATCCAAAATTCAAATGTTATTTATCTACAGAATATCAAGAAGAGTACCAAATAAAAATGAAACAAGTTGGGGCTGATGCTGGAAGATTATTTTTACTATTAACCTCAGAGCATCCTCGCGACTGGAACAGAACAGCCCAAGGTATATTATCTCTTACAAAAGCATACCCTAAAGAAGTTGTTAACTTATCATGCCGCAGAGCTTTGGCGTTTAATACTGTTCAATATAAAACCATTAAAAACATCTGTGCTAATCCCGGAACGGGCAAGACACACCTTTCTATAGCATTGGGCATACAAGCTTTACTGAAGGGATTTAAAGTGCTTTTTACGCCAGTTTCAGAGATGCTTTATAATCTTAATGCATCAAAGGCAGACAACTCTTATTATAAAAATTAGATTTTTATTTAGAGCCCCAACTTTTAATATTAGATGAGCTGGGATTTAAAAAATTGCCAAATTACTCTGCCGATGACTTTTTTGAAGTTATTTCAAAGCGTTATGAAAAGGGCTCGGTAATTATCACTACCAACAAGTCATTTGAACAATGGGTAGATATCTTTGCTGATAACATACTTGCCAGTGCGATTTTAGATAGGATAGTCCATCATTCTACAGTTTTTAAAATTAATGGTCCAAGTTATAGGGCTAAAAATGTAAAAAAACAAGGAGAGGAGCAGTAAAATTTTTTGTCTTTAGGTATGGAAAAATCTTGAGCCTTTACTATGGAAATTTCCTTTACTTTGACATAATAAAAAGTAGTCTTTTATGTGTAAAAAAGATTGCATATATTTTTGAAAAGATTAGAATCAATTTGTTTTTAGAGAGCGTCTCCTCTCATGTTAACTAGAGTGACGTGATTCTGAAATAGTTTAAGAGCAGGCCATGAAATCAATAACAATAGACTTAATCTCTGATTATACTCTCTACTGTATAACTGGTGGTATGTGCTTCGCATCATGGATTGCGAGGGACGAAGTTTATCAAGTCCCGGATAATATCTTTAGCGAGCTACCAGATCGCTCGGGGTGGTTCCAGTGTATGAGCATCGCATGTAAGACATTGGTTGCCGATAGTTTTCTGTACCAGGTTCCTGGACAGATTGATGATTGGGTGTCGTGTAAAAAGGTAATTGGCGGCCATCCATGCTCTTTAGTATAATGAAAGAATGGACGGCTTTTTTGAATTAGATAAAATTGTATCTGAACAATCAGGAAGATTTTAAAGAGGAGTAAGTGATGAGTAGATCGATTACTGCTTCAAGAAGGAGAAATTTAGCTGTCTGATTAGGGGAAGTGTCAGAAGTTTTGACTAGTACAAAAATCCAGGTTTCAGCAAATACTTGCAAAGATGGAAAATATGGGTTGATTCTAGGTTTTCGCCGAAATGAAGCTATTTTTGCAATAAAAATCAAAGCTAACGATTAATTAAACCACCGAAAATAAGTATGCTGAAATCTAATTTTTTTTGCCGTAATTGCGAGTTACGAAGTAACGAAGCAATCCAGAAATATATTGTAAATCAAGGCAAATCTGGATTAGTCGCAAAAGAGGTTCCTTGCAATGACCAAAATGCCAGATTTCAACAGTTCCAAAATAATAAAAAATTCATTGAGAATTTAGCGTTATTGATCCAAATGCGGTTAGCGCTTAACTTAACTGACCCAATAGATCTAGATGAGCTAAATG
>CAZTPH010000129.1:0-4107 GCA_964614705.1 uncultured Coxiellaceae bacterium | reverse complement strand
GTAAGCTACGAAGATCGCGGGATCTATATACATAACGCGCTGCAGAGGCGACGTCCAATTTCGCGATTGATAAAAACTTTTCATGAGTAGGCCCTGCCTGCCATAGATTAATAGCTGACTTTTGAACAATATTATGGTAGTTTGCCCTGGTGGTTATACTTAAGATTAAATAAACCTGCTATGGAATTTAGAGTATCATTTTACATTTTAAAAGAGCTACAAACTATTAAAGATAGAGATCTATATGCGTGCCGAATTATAGAAAAGGCATATAACAACAAGCATAAGGTATTTGTATTTTTATCCGACCTTGAGGAAACAAACAAATTCGACACCCAACTTTGGACATTTAGTGATATCAGCTTTGTCCCACATGAAATCTATAACCAAGCCAATGACTCAACACAAATTTTACTTGGGTATGATCACAAGCCAAATAAAACCAATGATATTTTAATCAATCTAACATCAAATATCCCTATATTTTATCAAGATTTTAACCACATCATTGAAGTTATCCCAAACGATGAACAATTAAAAAAATTAGCGCGCGTCCGTTTTAAACAATATAAGCAAAATGGTGCCAAAATAGAAACCTTTGATGTCTAACACCCCCTTGACAATCATCAATCCAACAGAGAGAATGAGTCCACTTCATGGCTATGTAGCTCAGCTGGTTAGAGCGCGGCACTCATAATGCTGAGGTCAGTGGTTCGAGCCCACTCATAGCCACCAAAAAATATCATTTAACCGTCAAATGTTGCCCCATATCCCAATCCCCAGGCGGCGGATTGATTTGATATTGATTCACCCTTTCAAGATAAATTTTATATAACTCTACACTTGGATAATTGCCAGACAATTCGGCAAATAGCTCCTTGGCTTTATCCCATGCTCTAGTATTATATATAGCGATAGCATGATGATACTTATCTAGCTCTTGTTGTAGCATTTCACTACTTTCACTAACCAAACATAATGGCTCGTAAATATTAGTCGGCAATTTCTTACCTTTAACATAGATACAATCAACAAAACGAAAAACGAGATTAGAGCAGGAGTTTTTGGTATCTTCTGAGACCAAAATATCGGTACCATACAATTTGTTAACCCCCTCCAATCTAGAAGCTAAATTAACCGCATCGCCCAAAACCGTATATGCTTTACGATACTTTGAACCCATGTCACCAACATGCATTAATCCGGTATTAATACCGATTCTAATGCCAATATTATGCAAGTTTTGTAAATCAAATACCGAGGCCAGTTCACGAACTTTCTTTTGCATTTTAAGTGCAGCTAAAACACAGTTTTTCGCATGCTCAGGATCATCAATAGGATCATTCCAAAAAGCCATGACTAAATCGCCAACATATTTATCAATAGTTCCCTTATACTCAAAAATAATCTCTGTTACTGGGGTAAATAGTGAATTAAGAAAGCGTTTTACATCTTTTGCTTCTAGTTTTTCGGCAATAGAGGTAAAACCACGAACATCAGCAAATAATACACTCATTACTTTAGTGCTCCCCTCTAGAGTATGTTTATCTCGTGATTCAAGCATTTTATCGATATAAACTGAAGAGACATATTGCCCATAAACATCATGCAACCTTTTACGATTTCTGGTCTCGAATAAATAACCACATGCACTATTAATAATGGCCAAGATTATTATTTGCAAATAGGGAATAACTGGATATGGCAAAACCCAACCCCACCTGGTTAACAAAATAGCATTGCAAGCAAAAATTAATCCTATAGATAATAAAGACAGCAAAATTAACATTAATGCCGGTAAATATGCCGCTAAAAGAGTCATTGCAACGCCAATTACCACGATTATGATTCTTTCTAAACCCACTAACCAAGCTGGAGAAGAGATCATCTTATTATCTAATATAGACGCAACAATATTAGTATGAACCTCCGTACCTGGATACGCAACGCTCTGTAACGGTGTAGAGTGCAAATCTCCAATTCCAACTGCAGAAGAACCAATCATAACAAGCTTACCCATCACCAATTCTTTGGTAAATTTGTCGTTAAGCAAATCGACCGCGGATAGATATGGGAATGAAAATGCGGGACCTCGATAGTTAACTAAAATATTACCTGACGCATCAGTAGGAATATAGATATCTTTGCCAAGTCGAATTCCTAAAAACACCTGTTTATTATCCAAAACACGCAAATCAAAAGAGATATCGTTAATTAATAGGTAGGTTTTAACTGCCGATAGAGCCAAAGACGGATACAACTTTCCAGCATACTCCAGAATAAGTGGAGAACGCCTGATAACTCCGTCACTATCTGGGGTGGTGGTAGTGAAACCAGTATAATTTGCGGCGTTAGCTAAAATATCAGTATTGCCAATAAATTTATCTATACGCAGTACATTTAAATTTAGCGGTGGAACAACAGCTAAAGATGCCCCGATTTTACCAGTTGAACTATAAAGACCAGATGAAAAAAACTCTCCCAAAACAATATCTCCGCCTGCTACCACACTTGCAAACTTTTTATCATTATCAAAGTAATTCAGTTGGTCATGCAGGTATTTTTGAACTTGAACATTAACCAAGCCATCTTGCTTTACATGATTCAGCAATACTCCGGCAATGTTGGGTTCGCTCTCGGGAAACAACACATCAAAAACTATAACCGCGGCACCATTATCTTGCAGCTTTTCAACCATCTTGGCAATTTTATCTCTAGACCACGGCCAATGTCCTGCGCGTTGCAAACTTTTATCATCAATATCAACCAAAATAATATTATCTGAACGCTCAGAATCATAAAACAGCTTAAGATTAGCGTCATAAAATATATAGTTAATCTTAACCAGAGTATTAGAGTAATTAAAAATATGCTGCCAAGTAAGCAATAAAAATACTGCAGTAGATACAATACCTACGATAAAAATAACTATCTTCTTATGCATAGCGCTCTTTAACTACAAGTGAAACAATAGTAATGCTTGAGCCGCCTGACTAATACGATTAGTTATATCAGGACCAAGCATATTCAAAACACCGGTATAAAACTGTGTGCCAATGATCGAACTAACTTGACTCTGCAAACCGCTAAAAGCAGAGTTTATATCACCTTTTCCATATACATAGTTGATCATAGCATTGATGGCGCTATTTTCCATACTAATACCCGACATAGCAGAAAAGCCGCCCCCGAAAGTTCCTATCATAGTTCTCAAAACACTTTCCGGAACGACAGCTGCAAATTGAGAAGCTGCAAATGGAACAAAGCCCGTATTAAGCAACATATCACCAAGCGCCATATAGACAAAAGTATTATTTTTATCATCTCCACTAACATCAAAAGAGTAACCTTTGCCTACTACTCGCACCATACCATTATAGACCGAAACATACCCAGCAGCAAAAGCGGTAGGCGTACGACCACCGCTCATAGCAGCTATTTTTTGTACACTTTCTGTGCTTATACCTTGGGTACTACTACTATTAGAAGTAAGGCCGGCAGAAACTGCTTGGGCTTTCTTGGCCAAAAAACTGCTATCAGGTGCAACTAAATCACTCCCTCCTTTAGCAGTATCAACTAATTTATTGATCGTACCGCCTGGCACAGCAGAGACGTCACCAGAAGATGCATCTGAACTCTTCAAATCAAGCTTTTTAGCTAAAAATCCAGTAGCAAACAAAGTTCCTCTAATAGAGATGGTAACTATTGGCGTTTTTACAATATGATTACTATGTGTAGTATCTTTTCCTTGGCTACTCAAAGAGACCAAAGCTCCTTGGATTAATCTACCAACATAACGATTATTTTTAGGATTATTTTTATCGAGATTAAATTCATCGACAGCATATTTGGTGTCTGGATTCAAAGAGAGAATCGTCCCATCATTTAGGCGTAATTGAGCATAGCCACCTATATCGGTAGTAATTAACTCGTTTAGATAGATTTCGCTTTTGCGTTGCAACTGCCTCTTTGAAGTACCACTAAGGGCAAAAACATTACCTTTAGTAATAATTACAGCGCCTACTGGACCACTAGATGCGGCAAAACCAACCGCACTAATAACAGATAACAACATGAACAAAATTACCTTCTTACCCATATATCCTC
>CAZTPH010000128.1:0-4137 GCA_964614705.1 uncultured Coxiellaceae bacterium | reverse complement strand
TTTTTTCCTTCAGATGTATTATTTGCACAAGATGTATTGCCAAAATTTGAAAAAAACATTAAGCACGATCAACGTCCTACAGATTTAGAATATGCCTTAATGAGTAATCTAGCTTATAGTAAGGAGATTGGAAAAGGATCCTCTCTTAGAGAAGCCAAGTTAATTGATTGGAAAGTACATGAGATTAGAACAGGTGCAAATGACTATAAAGGAGTTGTTTTTGAAAATTTAGTTACTTGTCAGTTAGTGGTAGCGCACAAAGGAACCTCTCCAACCAGTGTAGATAATTTAATTGAAGATTTAAACGGTATTGTTCGTAATACAAATAGTCCCCAAAAGACGGAAGCATTTGTTTTAACTATGGATATGATTAAATATGCCACAGAAAATGGATATCACCTTAGTTTTACTGGTCATTCTCTAGGAGCTTTTTTAGATGAATTATCAGTTTTCTATTGCCACAATCACAATTATCCTATGGTCAATGCAGTAACTTTTGAAAGTCCTGGTAGTCAAGAGTCAATGGAAGTATTGCAGTCCAATATTAAAGGGCAAAGAATCGATTTAAATAAACTAGACATAATCAATTATGTTGCTAGCCCAAATAAGATTAATACTCTTAATCATCATGTAGGAAATATGTATCAGCTTGAAACTCATTTGGATGATCGTGGCATGCTGAACTATAGAGAGCATTTATTTTATACATTAGAAACTCATTCAATGGATAAAATAGTTAATTATTTTCTTGAAGGTTCAGAAAATAATTATCCGCTTGCTGTATCCGATTGGCCGGTATCTAGTTTAAAAGATTTTTTAGTGCATTTTATTAAAGATGAAAGTGTATTACAACAATCAAGATACTTTGAATATGTTGACTTTGATAAAGAGTGTAATTGTTATCGTATTAAAGATAAAGGTAATAAATTGCTATTTGAGTTAACCTACAATGCTCATTATCAACAACTAGATTATGATACTAGGGTACGTATGCCGCTTATACATTTTAATCAAGAAATGCAAAAGTTTTTACAATTATTTAATATTTATAAGGATAAGTTAATTAAAGATGAATATGATAAACAGAATCTTATTAAACAGTTTAAACGAGTAAATATACCAGATGAAATAACTAATTATTTGCTTGACTATCGTTTGATTAAGGATAAAGCTGGGAATCTTGATGTTCATTTAGTAGGTAAGGAAGCTAATAATATTTATCAATTTAGAAATAAACTATCTTGGTATTTACAAAATAGTAGCAATTTACAAGCGATAGAAAATGTGATGACTGAAAGCATTAAGAACAGGTGTGATATAAGTCAGCTAAACAATGTTCCTTCCCCAGTAAACTATTTACAGGATAGAAAAGAGATTGGGGATATACAGTCCTTGATAGATAGATGTGGTAACAAGTTATGTTTAATTTATATTACTGGCTTTTCTGGGTCAGGCAAAACCCAGTTGGCGCTTAAATATGCTCATGATCATGAACAGAATTATTATCATACCAGATTTTTTGACGCTAGCGATCAACAAAAGCTACTAGGTGGTTTTGAATCATTGGCTAGATCTTTGTGTCATGAAGATCTTAAAATGTGCTCAGGTTTACAAGAGTATGAGTATAAGAATTGTGTTATTGATATTGTAAAACGTTGTTTGAAAGAGTTGCCAGATACGAGTAGGTTTTTATGGATATTTGATAATGCTAAAAAGTCTAATGAGCTTGAAAAATATCTTCCAGATGAGCAGAACATTAAGGGAGTTATATTGATTACCACTAAGAAGAAAGGAGAATTTGTTAATCAAGGAGAAGTTGTAGATCTTAATCAAGGGTTAACAGAATCTGAGACGTGTAGTTTGCTTCGTAAGATTGTCCAAGAAAATATTGGAAGACCGAATATTGATAGTATTTGTAATGACGAGGAGATTAAAAAAATAGCAGTAGATTTCTGGCACAATCTTCCTCTACCCATATCTTATACAGGGGTTGTTATTGGTAAGTTAAAAAGTTGTGAAAAATACATGAGTATGTATTATCAATATCCTAGAGATATAGAGGGTTTAGCAAAAGATTTACATTATAGGTTACAAAGTGAAGCGATACAGCAGCATATACCTCTTTTGGATAAATTGGATTTAGAGATTAGCGGGTTACTAGTTTTTGTGCAAACCCCATTTCTTAAAGATCTGGCTGTAATTTACATAGGAACTAACGATGTGTATAGAAAAATTTTAAATTTTGCTCCTATAAGCGAAGATGATAAATTGAAATTATATAACGGAGAAATCAATATCATTGATGATCTTAGAATATCAGAAAAAATTAAACACTTTGAGTTAATTAAAGGTGATGAAACAAATCAATTATTGTCGTTTCCTCATGAGCTGTTTGTAGATGAGATACATAAATTTCTGTTAAAAAAAGACGAAGAAGATCCAGGAAGTTATAAAAGGCTATTTGATCAGGTAACGGAATTTCTCTGTCAAAAGTTTACTGGTAGTTTTTGGGATGACCATATGTGGGATAATGAAAAAATAGTATTATTGCCTTCCGTAGAAAGAGTGGTTAATGATTTTATTATTGAAGCACTTAGATTGGAAAGTGAACAAGGTACAAATGTGGATAACTATAAAGCTAAAGGAACTAAAAAATTACTGCCACTTAAGGATTCTCAGTTGATATTATTACATCGGCTTGCTAAGTATTACGCAGAAAAAAGTCCTATGGCTGCGACTAAACTATTTGGTAAATTGCTTGATGAAATAGCAAAAAATAGGGAAGAAGAGGTGTCTTGGTGGCATCCATGTAAAAAAATTAAATCATATTTCTCAAGTAATGAAAAAACAACGAATCACTCATCTGAATATCTGAAGAATTCAATAAATCAAGCTATTATTATGCGTGATTTTGCAGCCGCATATTGTCAATTATATTATAGTGGTAATAGAGATTTTGATTTAAATAGAGCAGAAGAGCTTGCTAAAACTGCTTATAAAATCTTTGAAAAAGAATTAGGTAAAGAAAACCCAAGAACTCTCGGTACCTATTTAATACTAATGCATATTAGATTAAATTTAAAAGAAGACTTGGCAACTAGCAAAATTCATAATGATCAGACCTATATGGTAGAGTTTATAGGAAGTGAACCAACTATAAATGCTGCCATAGCGTTAACTGGTTTAAACTATGAATCTGAAGATTTTGAGATATTTAGAAAAGAATTAAGTTTGCCAGTGAAAAAATCAAGTTCTAATAGTTACCAGGGTTACTATGATTCTATAAGGGCGAAATATGCCGAGATAAAGAACGCCAATAATGTATCTTCTAAAGAGGATTTGTGATAGTTCTATAATTGATTGATGTTTTTTAGAGTTATTCTAACATTATGAAAAAATATAATTTTTTATAAATAAAAAAATGTTTAAAGTGCTGTAGTTATTTGTAAAAATAGGTTATACTGGCCACAGGTAGAAAATTATATTGTTATGGGAGGTGGGTTATGGTTAAGACATTAAAAAATTACGAACTGAATTATGTTTCAGGAGGATTGGTGTGTGATGCTACTTATGATGGAAAGCCATTTTTAAAAGCTGGTTGGTATAGAAGTGGAAGTGCAAAAGATGCTTTTGGCAAGTGCTATTATGAGGATATGGAAGGAACATCAGTTTACGTTATTCCTAGCAACCTGACGAAAGGGATTGTGCAAAAACCGATGAACTTTTGGTCGTACACTGGAAATAGTGGCAGCTACTCTTGTTATGAGTGTCACCGGAAAGATCCAAATAAATGCGTTTTTGAAGATGCATAGAAAATACGATTGCAGTTAAAATTTGATGGACCAATTTTAACACTAGTACGCTGTGTAAATGCGGGTTAATTCCTGTAAAAGTTGATAGAGGGCAATCTTGTACGAATGCAAGTTTGTCTTAATGGTGGAATTTTTGGGAGAACAGCCCCCAAGCGAATCTGGCAAGATAGCCGAATTTGGGAGTCAAGCGCCTTGGCGTTTATCGATCATAAAAGTTCGAAAGACTTGAGAGTGTGAATCTATATGGATAGCCCCCACAAAATTTCCGTAAGGCTCTTATAAATTTTAAGTGGGTAAACAGGCTGGATTAACCTTATTAAAATCC
>CAZTPH010000127.1:0-4255 GCA_964614705.1 uncultured Coxiellaceae bacterium | reverse complement strand
AGTCAGGATTCAGCAGTCTTATATTAGATCACGCGGTCGCTGAAAAGCGCGCCGAGGGACGACGTCCAAATTCACGATCAAAGCCGCGGGAAGACAGGCGCATAATAGATCCCGCGCTGGAAGACGCCCATTATGGGACTCTTGCTGTACTATAAAAATGTACACTTAAACCATTTTTTATAAATTTCACCATTAAATGGCCTAAAATTCACCATTCAATGGTGAATTTTCTAATCAACAAGATAATATATTAAAAATCAACATGTTATATAAAAAGCGACGACTTAATCATAAACCTCATTATGCGAATAGATCTCATTAAGCTGCTGAGTAACTCTAACAAAGGTAGTACATTTAGAAAGTTCTTTTAATCTTCTGGCGCCAACATAGCTACAGGTAGAGCGCAAACCTCCCAATATATCTAATACCATATTTTCTACCGCACCACGGTATGGAACATTGACAGACTTTCCTTCGCTAGCACGATAATCAGCAACCCCGCCAGAGTACTTATTCATAGCCTCAGCTGAAGCCATGCCATAAAAACGCTTGAACTTTTTACCATCTTCAGTAAAAACTTCTCCAGAACTCTCATCGTGACCTGCAAACATCCCCCCTAACATTACAAAATCAGCCCCGGCTGCGAAAGCTTTCGCAACATCACCAGGAGAATTACATCCTCCATCAGCACAAACATGCCCGTGTAAACCATGGGCCGCATCGGCACATTCAATTATTGCGGATAGCTGCGGATAACCAACTCCAGTTTTTTTGCGGGTAATACAAACAGAACCAGGCCCGATCCCAACCTTGACAATATCAGCTCCTGAAAGCAATAACTCCTCTGCCATTTCGCCGGTGACAACATTACCAGCCATAATCACCTGATCTGGAAAAGATTCGCGCACCCTTTTTAAAGAATCAACAAAATGCTGGGAATAGCCATTAGCGATATCTAAGCAAATCATGGGACAATTAGTAACGCTTATAACTTCAGCAAGATGCTTAAAATCAGCATCTCCACTGCCAGCAGTGACAAACACCTTATTGCCTAAGAGAGGATCAGATTTGATAAACTCTTGCCAAGATTTAAGATCCATAAACTTGCTAATGGCAGTTAAAAGATTATGACTTGCTAAAGCTTTGGCCACCGCAAAAGTACCGGTATGATCCATATTGGATGCAATAATTGGAATTCCCTTCCACTTATGATTAACATGCAAAAACTTAAATTCTCGATTAAGATCGACATCAACCCTAGAGCGCAAGGTGCTGCGCTTTGGCCTAATTAATACATCCTTAAAATCTAACTTTATATCTTCTTCAATGCGCATATAATTACCTATAAAATTTATCCTACAAATAATACTCTAATCTAAATTAACCTCCAACAAAATTATCCCATTTTTTGATTATGGTGTATAATGCGCCTATGGCAAAAAAAGATTTAAAAAAAGCTATCAATCAAGAATATAAATATGGTTTTATTACTGATATCGATAGTGATCAAGCTCCACCAGGCTTAAACGAAGAGATAATTAAATTAATCTCACTAAAAAAAAATGAGCCTGAATTTATGCTCTCTTGGCGTCTTGAAGCTTATCGCAAGTGGCAAACCATGCGGGAACCCACTTGGGCAAAATTAAAATATAGTAAAATTAATTATCAAGATATAATTTACTACGCCGCGCCAAAATCGCTTAAAAATCAACCTAAAAGTCTAGATGAAGTAGATCCCAAATTACTTGAAACTTATAAAAAACTTGGCATTCCACTACATGAACACGCGCGCCTTGCCGGAGTTGCTGTGGACGCTGTTTTTGATAGCGTCTCGGTTGCCACCACCTTCAAAGAAAAGCTGCAAGAAAAAGGGGTGATTTTTTGTCCATTTTCTGAAGCATTACAAAAGTATCCAGCATTAGTGCAAAAATATCTGGGCTCTGTTGTACCGGCAGAGGACAACTTTTTTGCTGCTTTAAATGCCGCAGTGTTTAGCGACGGTTCTTTCGTCTACATCCCTAAAGGTGTGCGCTGCCCCATGGAGCTATCAACCTATTTCAGAATTAATGCTGCCAAAACTGGACAATTTGAGAGAACTTTAATTATCGCTGATGAGGGAAGTTATGTTAGCTACCTAGAAGGTTGTACTGCACCAATCAGAGATGAAAATCAACTACACGCGGCAGTAGTTGAATTAATTGCTCTAGATAATGCAGAGATTAAATATTCTACGGTACAAAACTGGTATCCTGGCGATCAAGACGGTAAAGGCGGTATCTATAATTTTGTAACCAAACGCGGCGACTGCCGTGGCAAAAACTCTAAAATATCCTGGACTCAAGTTGAAACTGGTTCGGCGATAACCTGGAAATATCCAAGTACCATTCTGCGCGGCGATAACTCAAAGAGCGAATTTTACTCAGTAGCCATCTCAAACCATCACCAACAAGCTGATACTGGCACCAAAATGATTCACTTGGGCAAAAATACTAAAAGTGTAGTAATTTCTAAAGGAATCTCTGCAGGATACGGCCAAAACATCTATCGAGGTTTAATTAAAGTAGCGCCGAAAGCAGATCAATCGCGTAATTATACTCAATGTGATTCTTTAATGATTGGAGATAAATGTGGAGCTCACACCTACCCCAAAATTGCTGTTAACAATAAAACAGCCTCAGTAGAACATGAGGCTTCAGTTACCAAAGTAAGCGAAGACCAACTGTTTTATTGCCGGCAACGTGGTATCAGCAAAGAAGATGCACTAGCCATGATCGTTAATGGATTTTGTCGATCGGTGTTTCAAAAGTTACCCATGGAGTTTGCGGTAGAAGCATACAAATTAATTGAAGTTAGTTTAGAAGGAGTAATATAGATGTTAAAGATTAAAAATTTGCACGCTAAGATTGGCGATAAAGAGATTTTATCCGGAATTAATTTAGAGATTAGACCAGGCGAAACTCATGCCATCATGGGGCCAAATGGCTCTGGTAAAAGCACTTTAGCAAGCATTTTAGCCGGCAAAGACAACTATGAGATCATCTCTGGATCAATCGAATATTTAGGTCAAGATCTATTTAAAATGCAACCTGAGGAACGCGCGACCAATGGCATATTTTTAGCTTTTCAATATCCATTAGAAATTGCTGGCGTAAATAATATGTTCTTTCTAAAAACCGCCATTAATAATTTGCGTCAAAAACAAGGCTTAGATGAGCTAGATACCTTGGATCTAATCGATCTAGTAAAAAGCAAGTGTAAAGTAGTCGAAATAGATGATGAATTTTTGCAACGGCCAGTCAATCTTGGATTCTCCGGTGGCGAAAAAAAACGCAACGAAATATTACAGATGCTAGTACTTGATCCAAAACTTGCTATCTTAGATGAACCAGATTCTGGCCTGGATATCGACGCGTTAAAAATAGTAGCCCAAGGAATTAATGCTTTTCGCTCTCCTAGCAAATCAATAGTTTTAGTTACTCACTATCAAAGACTGCTTAGTTATGTAGTTCCAGATTTCATTCATATTCTCTATGAAGGAAAAATTGTTAAATCCGGCACTAAAGAACTAGCTTTCGAATTAGAAAAACATGGTTATGGATGGATCGATGGAACAAAATAGCCTTACTAATCATACTCCAGGAATGCAGCAGTATTTAAAGATTAAAGCTGAATATCCCAATATGCTGCTTTTCTATCGTATGGGAGATTTTTACGAATTATTTTATGAAGACGCCCACAAAGCGGCAAAATTACTATCAATTACTCTGACCGCTCGTGGCCAATCGGCTGGTGCTCCTATTCCCATGGCCGGCATTCCTTATCACGCTGCTGAATCATATTTGGCGCGTCTCGTAAAAGGGGGAGAATCGGTAGCAATTTGTGAACAAATTGGGGATCCCGCCACATCCAAAGGACCGGTAGAACGCCAAGTAGTCAGAATCATTACGCCTGGAACAGTAACCGATGAAGCACTACTAGACAGTAAAAAAGATAACCTACTTGTTGCTATCCATTATCAACATAATGTTTTTGGAATTGCCACTTTGGATATGAGTAGCGGTAAATTAACTATCTCTCAACCCAAAAACCACAACAATTTTCTTAGTGAGCTAGAGCGCCTTAACCCAGCTGAATTACTACTTAGTGAAGACTCATCATATCTGAAACTATTAAATAACCATGCTATCAAACGTCGTCCGCCTTGGGAGTTTGAATTAACTCAGGCTAAAAAGCTATTGACTGCTCACTTTAAAAC
>CAZTPH010000126.1:0-4297 GCA_964614705.1 uncultured Coxiellaceae bacterium | reverse complement strand
GCCCAATATATACAGTACTTGTTTCAACTCAATGTAGTTTTCTTTCAGGCACTATATAGTCAGCTTGATAGCTATTCTTAACTAAACTTTCAACCAGCGTGCTTTTACCAACTTGTCTTGCGCCATTAATCAGTACTACAGGATTATTTTGTAGACTGCTCAAAATGTTATTATTGATGTTTCTCGAGTACTTCATATGTTGAAATAGTAACACAATGTGTTACTATTTCAACATATCAGCTGTTATTTTTTTGACTATCTTAATAGCGCTCTAACAAAAGGCAATAGATCCAAAGCAGCCATTCCAACTTCGCCATCTTGTTTAGCTGCAAGATCAGCGGCATTTGCGTGCAATGATACTCCAAGATTGGCGGCATCTAGTAGAGTTAATCCTTGCGCCAATAGGCCCGCAATTATACCACTTAAAAGATCGCCCATTCCGGCCGTAGCCATTCCTGGGTTACCTGCATCACACAAATATTTTTTACGCTCTAAATTGCCAACCAGAGTTCCTGAGCCTTTTAAGACACACACACCGCCAAAATTATCAATCAATCTATCTAGTGCCCATAAGCGATTGGCTTGAATATTAGCTACGGAATCTTTTAGTAGTCTAGCCGCTTCTTTGGGATGAGGAGTTAAGATCCAATTATCTTTTTGCTTAGGTTTAAGGGCTAAAATATTTAAAGCATCTCCATCTAAAATTAATGGTTTATCTGCTGATATTACCGAATTAAACAACCTTTTTCCCCAATCATCTTGTCCTAATCCAGGGCCAACAACTACTACCGTAGCTTTTTGCAATAGCTTTGCCAAATGATTAGTCGATTCAACTCCATGAACCATAATCTCTGGGCGAGTAGCGTTGATCATAGCCACATGCTCTTTTCTGGTGGCAACGGTAACTAGTCCAGCGCCAGTTCTAAGAGCAGCTTCAGCAGTAATTTTAACCGCACCTCCCATGCCGTAATCGCCGCCAATAACTAATACATGACCAAAATCTCCTTTATGAGCATTTTTTTTGCGATGGGGCAATAATTTTTTCTCTTCTGGTAAGTCCAATATTTTAGCTACTTCATTACCGCAGCTAATTATTTCGGTTGGCAACGAAAGGTCATTTACTACAATTTCACCGCAATAATCTCTGGCTGCTCCAATAAATAGGCCTACCTTTTTTCCAATAAAAGTAACGGTAAGTTTGGCGCAGATCGCTGTTTCTTTAACGTTTCCACTACTAGCATCTACACCAGATGGCACATCTATAGCAATAACCGGAATATTGCTATTATTAATTGCATTAATGGCTTGCTTGATTTCTTTTTTGATCCTTCCTTTAAAACCAGTGCCAAAAATGGCATCAATGAGTAGGTCGCCAGTAGTTAACTCAGCTGCGACAAACGGCTTAATTTTTATCTTGAGTTTTTGACATTTTAGATAGGCCTGCTTGGTTTCAGCGGATGATTTAGCAACATTATCAAGCTGTAAAATTTTTACTGCTAGCCCAGCTTTTTTTGCCCAATAGGCAGCTATATATCCATCGCCTCCATTATTCCCTTTGCCACAAATAACTACAACGTTTTTCGCTTTGGGCCATCTTTTTTTTAGCTCATAGATTACCGCTTTACCGGCACGTTCCATTAGTGTTTTGCCGCTAATGCCATATTTTCCAATAGCTAAATTTTCAAGTATCCGAATTTCTGATACTTGGTATAATGACTGTTGTAGATTACTCATAGTTTTATCTCATGAATGAAGATAACGGGCATAATTTTAACTTACTTGCAGCCAAGATAAAAGAGCTAGGTTATAAGCTAGGATTTAATCAGATCGGAATCACCAATCTTGACCTCTCTTTTGCTGCCAAGCATTTTAAGGAATGGTTGAATTCTGGGTTTGCAGGTGAGATGAATTATTTTAATAAGCATTTAGAGTGTTATCTTCACCCAGACGAATTATTGTCTGAAGCTACTCGAGTAATCTCTTGTAGCATTAGCTATCCTAAACCAACTAATATCAACCATCCCGTCTCATCTTTTGCGCTTATTGAAGACTATTCTAAACATATTCGCAATTTGCTGAGCAGTTATATTAAAACAATAGTAAGTGAAATAGAATTACCGATTAAGTGGCGCCTGTTTGCCGGTAATGCCCCAATTTTAGAAAAAGCTTTAGCGGTCAAGGCAGGCTTAGGTTGGTATGGGAAAAATTCATTATTGCTTAATCAGTTACAAGGATCTTATTTGTTTTTAGGTGAGATATTAATTAACCTACCATTACCGATAGATACTCCAATTAAAAATCGTTGTGGCTCTTGTACTAAGTGTATTACAGCTTGCCCAACTCAAGCTATAATCTCGCCATATAGAATAGATGCAAGAAAATGTATCTCTTATTTAACTATAGAACATAAAGGGACTATTCCTGTTGATATAAGGCCATTAATTGGCAATAAGATATTTGGTTGTGATATTTGTCAACAAGCATGCCCATACAACAAAAAATTATCAGGTGCTTATAATATTTTTCGATCAAATCAGTTTGGAGAGCCAGATTTAATTAAATGGTTTTTGTGGCCAGAGGAGGTATTTAAAAAAATGACCGCTGGTTCTCCAATAGCTAGGATTAGTTATGAACAATGGTTGCGTAATCTAGCTGTTGCTCTTGGTAATGGGTTATATAATGAAGAGGTAAATAAAGAGGTACTCGCTGCATTAAAATTGATTTTTTATCATAATTCTCTTTTGGTAAAAGATCATATAAAATGGGCTATAAGTAAATTATCAAACCTAAAAATATAGTGGAGGATATAGAGTGCAAAATATTATTAAAGATGATTTGTGGCCAATAATTGGGGGTTTAAGATGTATATGTTATCTTAGTTCATTTGAAAACAGAGAAACATATAAAGAAACAGCTAATGAAGAAGAATGTGTGGCTTTTTGTTGCGATTATGGTGTATTAATCCATTATGATTTTAATTATAATGGTAAAAAAGGTTGTCCTATAGTCAAGACCTTAGTTAACCTCTTCAAAGGGAAATATTAACTTAAGCTTTTATTAAAACTATTATCGAGAGAATTTTTATGTCTACAGAACCATCACTATGGAGTTTCGTGGCTAACGCTGGTCCAGTGGTAAAATTTGTGATGTTATTGCTACTGGCAGCATCAGTATTTTCATGGACTATTATTCTCCAAAGATTTTTCTTTCTCAGAGATGCTAATTACGCAGTAAAAAAGTTTGAAAGACAATTTTGGTCTGGTGGAGATTTGACTAGCTTTTATGCCAAACTGAAATTAAAACAAGATCAGCTTCATGGGCTGGAACAGATTTTTTATGCCGGATTTGGCGAATATTTTAGACTAAAAAAGCAACCCAATGTAAAAGCTGATGATATTATCGAAAGTTCGGTTAGAGCGATGCGCGTAGCTTTGGCAAAGGAGATTTCACTTTTAGAAAAACATCTATCGTTTCTTGCTACTATTGGTTCAACTAGTCCTTATGTAGGGTTGTTTGGAACCGTTTGGGGAATTATGACCTCTTTTCGTGCCTTAAGTGGCGTACAGCAAGCCACCATGGCCATGGTGGCGCCTGGAATTTCAGAGGCGCTAATTGCAACTGCCATGGGATTGTTTGCGGCTATTCCTGCAGTTATTGCCTATAATCGTTATGCTAGTGATGTTGAGCAGCTAACTAATACTTATGATACATTTAAAGAAGAGTTTTCTAATATCCTCCACCGTCAGGTAATTTAATGAGACAGAAGCGCTACCGTCAACTTGCTGAAATTAATGTAGTACCATATATCGATGTTATGCTAGTACTACTAATTATCTTTATGGTAACGGCTCCGCTGTTATTTCAGGGGGTAGATGTAAATTTGCCTACAGCTAATGCTAAACCTATAGATACCCAGCAAAAAGAACCCATTGTGTTGTCAATAGATAGAAGCGGCAACTATTATCTTAATATTGCTACAACCCCTAATCAGCCAATCTCAGCCAAGGAGATGTTAACTTTGGTGTCTCAAGAGTTGCGAGGTTTTTCTAGCCAAACAGAGCGTCAGACGCTGATTAAGGGAGATAGAGATATAAACTATGGCAGAGTAATGCTAGCTATGACGCTGCTCCAACAAGCTGGTGCCAAGAACATAGGGTTAATTACTCAGCCGGAAGAGATAAAATCGCACTAGCATAGTTGTTTTATTATGCAATATCGGGTTTTCTTATAGTAGTTACGTTCTGTCAATAACACATAAAGATGACCGACTTAGTTAACACGTTAGGTGACCGATTAC
>CAZTPH010000125.1:0-4331 GCA_964614705.1 uncultured Coxiellaceae bacterium | reverse complement strand
GCATAAATAAAAGATAATGAATGAAATAAAATCAATACCGCACAACAGGCTATATAAAGAGAAACATTATCTATTATAGACCTCTCAAATAAAAGAACAAAGAAGCTTAGCCCAAAAAAAATCCATCCACCACAATTACTTATATCAACTAAAGCCAATATAAATCCACAGCTTACCAACAACATTGTGATAAAATCACTAGCTAAAACCTCAGTTTTAAACACTTTCATAATCGACTCAAAAATTTATTTAAATATAATATTTTTTTCTGCCAAAATAAGTACAAGGAAGAATCCACAACGAAGTTAGTACAAAAGACAAAATTAATCCTATAAGTATCCCATTTAAACCGTAATACAATGAAAAACAATACATCCCAAAAAAACATAACCCAGCTTGAATCGGTAAGTAACGCCAAAATATCTGTAAATGGTTCTGACTCTGGAGTGCAGTTGAATATGTATCAACCCATACTCTGGTAACCGCATAAAACCCAAATAAATAAATCACAAAGCTTGGTAACTCCAAATTAGACCCTGGCGCCAAAACCAACATGATGTAGCGTTTTACGAATATAAAAAAGAGTGTGGCTATAATTACAAACAACATACCAATGAACATATTTTTTATCAATATTTGATTCGCAGCCACCCACCTTTTTTTAATGAACAACTCAGCCACTTCAGGCCATATAGCTGTTAACACCATAGTATAGATACTCAAAACTAGATTAAATCCCTTGGACAAAATATTATATAGGGTAACTTCCTTTGCGGTTAAAGTTTGCGCCATAATAATATAATCCAAAGACAAAGCAAAAGTAGACATAATAGCAAACACCCAGAATTTTAGCCCACGTATACATATTAATTTTATTATTTGAAAATCAAAATACCGCACAACATGATTAAAAGAAAAAATCTTTAGATAACAAAATAAGGATATAAACATTTGTGGCAATAGCCAACACGCTAAAGTTATTATCAACCTATATTTAACTATGTTAATATGACTAACTAAAATGACTGATATTACTGAGAAAATTATTCCAACATTTTGATAGATATATGCAAGATGACCTCGTTGATTTGCTAGCATCACCTTGTAAGAAATTCCGAAAATATTAGTTGCAATATAAACCACTCCGGCAAAAGTCAAAATATAATATTCAGAAACTGACAAAATGGGATTAATTTTATGAAATAATAAGCGCTGCAATAGCGGGGAAATGCAGATAAAAATCAGGGAAATAATTACCAAAAAAATAACGCTCATTGCGGCCACATTACTATTTAGCTTTGCCTGACAACTGTTATTTACCCTGGCCTCAGAAATATAATTCTGTAAACTAGAACCAATACCACCATCTACTAACAAAAACCACAATTGCAATCCAGTAATTATTGCAAAAGATGCATATAATTCCTGGCCCAAGTAATTCAATAGAATTCTGATAGCTATAATTTGTAAAATACTAGAAACAAAACGGCAACCCCAACCAACAGCAGCAATCTGATAATATATGGGAATTTTTTTTAAATTATTATAAATGCTCATCAAAAATTACCACATACAGCATTATCTTGAAACCTCCAAGCACTAGCGCACATCTCTGCAAGATCTCGCTTAGCAAACCATTGTAGTTCTTCTTGCGCTTTATCTACTTTTGCGTAACAAATAGCTACATCTCCAGGACGCCGATCCACAATTTTATATGGCACCAACTTGCCACTAGCTATTTCAAATGCTTTAACCATTTCTAAAACGCTGCATCCTTTGCCAGTACCAAGGTTAAATGCTGACCACCCCAATTTAGTATAATTCGAATAATTTAGAGCAGCTAAATGCCCCTCAGCTACATCCATAACATGGATATAATCACGAACACCTGTTCCATCCTTAGTAGAATAATTACCCCAAAAAACTGTAAGCTCTGCCATCTTACCAGCTGCCACCTGAGAAATAATAGGCATCAGATTATTAGGAATACCATTTGGATTTTCACCAATTAACCCACTTTCATGGGCGCCAACTGGATTGAAATATCTTAAACAAACAATCCGCCACTTACTATCAGATTTGGCAACATCAGCAAGCATTTCCTCAATATGTAATTTACTTAATCCATAGGGATTTACTGCTTTCGTTGGATGATTCTCATCTATAGGCAAATATTGTGGCGATCCATATACTGTCGCGCTACTACTAAAAATCAAATTTTTAATCTTAAGTTCCCGCATCGACTGTAATAAACTTATCGTCCCCTGAATATTGCAAGAAAAATAATCGATTGGGTTAATCACCGATTCACCTACTGCCTTGAGTCCCGCAAAATGAACCACAGCATCGATTTGGTATAATTTGAGCGTATGTATGATCGAATCAATATCGCGAACATCACCATGAACAAACGGTATATTTTTACCAGTAATTTTATTGATTTGGCCCACAACACTAATATTACTGTTTACTAAATTATCATAAAGCACAACTGAATGTCCGTGCTCTAAAAGCGACACAGCGGTATGACTTCCAATATAACCGGCACCCCCTGTAAGTAATATATTCATGGAATAATGCTTACCCCTTAAAAACCCCATCCTCTACTAGCCCACACAAAATGTGGCCAAGGACAGCGTGAATTTCTTGAATTCTGGGAGTATCGGTTGATGGTATAGCTAATACATAGTTACAAAGCTCATGCATAACTCCACGAGCCCCTCCGGTAAAACCAATGCAAATAAGCTTTTTCTTACGCGCTTCTTCTAGCGCCAACAAAATATTAGGTGACTTACCAGAAGTTGAATAAGCAATAAAAATATCCCCATCTTGACCGTGCGCCTGAATCTGGCGAGAAAATAGCTGGTCATAGCCATAATCATTACCAATGGCAGTTAATATAGAGCTATCAGTTGTAAGAGCGATCGCAGATAAACCAGGTCGATCAAAGTTAAATCGATTTACTATCTCAGCAGCAATATGCTGTGCATCCGCCGCACTACCACCATTTCCAGCCAATAACATCTTTTTGCCATTACGTAAACCATTAATACACGCATTAGCAGCACCCTCTAGTTGGCTAATCAATAGCTCGTCAGTAATAACTTTATTTACCAACTGCTTAACGGTATTTAGCTGAGACAAAATGTAGTTTTTCATAGTGATAAAAGAACCCTTAGCCATACCAACATTTTTACTTTATAATGGCGCAAATGACCAAAAAAACAAGGGGTTGATCTTATGTCAAATAGTGTAAAACTGTCAACTGTTACCTCAATTAGTCCATTAGATGGACGCTACGCTGACAAGATAGAGGATATTTCATACCTTTTTAGCGATCTTAACCTAACTTTAATGCGCCTAACGGTAGAAATTGAGTGGCTAAGAACACTAGCAAATGAACCTTCTCTTAAAGAAATCAAGCCGCTTGACAATGAAAGCTTAAAATTCCTGCATAATATTATTGCTAAATTTGACCTAAAAGACATTGAACGTATTAAGCAAATTGAATCAGAAACTAATCATGACGTTAAAGCCATTGAGTACTTTCTCAAAGAAAAGTTAGCTCAACACAAAAAATTATCATTTTATCAAGAATTTATCCATTTTAGCTGTACATCTGATGATATCAATAACATCAGCTATGCATTAACAATGTCTAAGGCTCGCGACACTATTATTCTACCAGAAATGAAGAAAATCCTAAACAAACTGGAAAAACTCTCATTAAAATATACAGATTCACCTATGCTGTCTCGAACTCATGGTCAAGCTGCGACACCAACTACATTTGGCAAAGAACTGGCAAATTTCACCTATCGATTAACTCGCCAATATGACTACCTATTTATCACCCCTATTCTAGCTAAATTTAATGGTGCAGTCGGCAATTTTAGTGCTCACTTGGCTAGCTATCCCAAAACCGACTGGCAAACACTCTCCCGTAACTTTATTGAAAGTTTTAAACTTACCTACAACCCCTACACTACTCAAATTGAACCTCACGATTGGATAGCAGAATATTGTGATAGCCTCGCTCGCTTCAATACTATCCTAATAGGATTTTGCCGTGACATTTGGGGATATATCTCGCTTGGATATCTTAAACAACTGCCCAAAAAAAATGAGGTTGGCTCTTCTACTATGCCGCATAAAATCAACCCGATAGATTTTGAAAATGCAGAAGGCAATCTTGGGATAGCAAATGCCTTACTACAACACTTCGCATCTAAGCTACCTATTTCTCGGTGGCAGCGCGATTTAACCGATTCAACAGTAATGCGCAATCTAGGCGTGGCCATTGGGCATTCAGTTTTGGCCTACAGGTATCT
>CAZTPH010000124.1:1993-4341 GCA_964614705.1 uncultured Coxiellaceae bacterium | reverse complement strand
ATATCCTCCTTGCAAAAATTTATAACTCAAAACTAAGCCCAGTAAACACCTCTAAACGATCATACTTATAGGCAAAAACATTACTATGATTATTATTGTAAACGCCCTGTACATACCAAACATAACCGGGGGCCAAACGATAATTCAGACCAGCCCCAACTTGATAGTAAAAAGCTCTTTCTCTTTCACTATCAGTGTACTTCGGATCTTTTACGTCATGCAAAGTATGTTGAGCGGTAAAATCAACAGCAGCAATAAAATTTTTAATAAACTCATATCGTAATGAAGCTCTACTACCATAATAATTACTGCCATTATACTTTTCACCCCCTCCTTTGGGTTGATTTCTACCGTAATATCCCCTAAGCGAAAAGGTTGTTTTATTATTAAAACACATCCACTCTAACCCACCAACATACATATAGATACTTAACTCTCTATTATTAGGGTAGGTAAATATACCATCTTCTGTATATATTTTTAGAACGTTATGCACACCTAACGCGCGACTTAAACCAAGAGAGACAACTGGAGATTCTCTATATCTAGAACCATCAAACATAAACTCATCATAATAAAATGCCATATTAAATAGATAATGCTGCTTGAAAGATTTATTAAATCCCAAAATACCATTTACCTGAGTAACGTTATAGCCATCAACATCTAGATACTCCTTGTGCGACGTCCTTACATCCCAGTAAATATTAGAGTTAAAATCACCAAAAATGTGTTTACCATTAATACCAATCTGTGGATAAAGATATTCAGATTTTGGTTTAGAGTTAAGGTTATTAACTTTATTGGCAAGATCATTAACCAGAGAAACTTGATAGTCATAAAACGGGTTCGGCATCCATCTTCTGAGGATTGGATTCCACACTTGATAGGGCACCAAAGTTATGGGATCATACCCCAAAACCATTGAAGACATCCCGTTATAATAATTTTCATCCGTCGTAGCCGCAGCGTTATTATCAAAACCATAGGTCAAATTGCCATAGAGATGAAAATTTTTATCTCGATGAGATCTCTTAATTCTAGCTTTATTTAATAGATCATCTATTTTTGGTTTCAAATACTCCTTATTCTTATCTAGCTTAACAGCCAACAAATAATCTTCTGCCTTACCATATTGACCTAGCTTATAATAAGCATCAGCCAAACAAATCTTTGCTTCAGGTAGATTAGGATCTTCAATACTAGCCCTTTCACAAGCCATGATCGCTTGATCTGGCTTTCCTATCAAAAGAGAGGTATTACCAAGTAACAAATCTTCAGACTCACTACTATCTCTTACCTCATTTTGCTTCATCACCCTATAGGCTTCGTCAAACCTTCCAGCATTGACTAAACTTTTGGCTGTTGTTTGAGAACTATTAGACTGAAGGTCTGATAAACTCTTATTTGTAGATTCTGCAAAACTTGCAGAAAACGAAAAAGAACAAACAATCCCGAAAAAAATACACCCAATAAATGGTCTGACGCTATTTTTCATCTTGATTACTCCTTATCCATCATCCTAACACCGCAATTATACTAGCATAAAAAATCTACAAATAAAATAACCCCTTTTTTCTTTAATCCTAAATCCTTTTCTGCTAATCTTTTGGGCATGAAAGAGACAAGATACGATCCAGCTAATATTGAAAAGTTTTGGTATAAAAAGTGGGAAGAGAATAACTATTTTTCCCCAAGCGGTAAAGGCAACTCTTATTGCATAGCACTTCCACCGCCTAATGTGACTGGAACCTTGCATATGGGACATGGCTTTCAGATGAGCATCATGGACGCTCTCATTCGCTACCATCGCATGAGCGGCGATAATACCCTCTGGCAACTTGGAACTGATCATGCTGGTATAGCCACTCAGATGATCGTCGAAAATCTGGTAAAAAGTGAAGGGAAAAGCAAACAAGAGCTTGGCAGAGATAATTTCGTTCAAAAGATTTGGGACTGGAAAGAAAAATCCGGCAATACTATCACAAGCCAAGAGAGGCGCCTCGGTATCTCGGGAGATTGGAGCAGAGAAAAATTCACCCTGGATCCTGAATTGGCAGAAGCGGTCCAATACGCTTTTATCACGCTCTATCAAGATGGATTAATCTACCGAGGAAAGCGTTTAGTAAACTGGGACCCTATTCTTAAAACTGCCATTTCAGACCTTGAGGTTATCAACGAAGAGTGCGACGGATCCCTATGGTACATTAGTTATCCGATAGTTGATAGTAGTGAAAAAATTACCATCGCTACCACCCGACCAGAAACCATGCTGGGCGATACTGCAGTAGCAGTTCATCCAGACGACAAACGCTACCAGCACCTGATTGGCAAAAAGATCGCTTTGC
>CAZTPH010000124.1:0-1983 GCA_964614705.1 uncultured Coxiellaceae bacterium | reverse complement strand
CGCTTTGCCTTTAACTGAACGTACCATACCTATCATTACCGATGACAGCATCGACCAAGAATTTGGCACAGGCTGCGTAAAGATAACTCCAGCCCATGATTTCAATGATTATGCAATCGGACAACGACATAAACTACCTTTGATCAATATCTTCACTAGTGATGCCCATCTCAACGAGAATACACCAAAACGTTACCAAGGCCTAGATCGCTTCGTTGCTCGTAAGGAGATAATAAACGATCTCACAGCAGCTGGCCTAATGGTAAAAATTGAAAAACACCAATTAAAAATTCCGAAGGGCGATCGCAGTGGCTCTGTAGTTGAACCTTACCTTACCGATCAGTGGTTTGTAAAAACTAAAGAGCTAGCCAAACCAGCTATTGATGCACTAAAAAGCGGCAAAATCAGGTTTATTCCAGAAAACTGGGGAAAAACTTACCTTCAATGGTTAGAAAATATCGAAGACTGGTGCATCAGCCGTCAACTTTGGTGGGGACATCGAATTCCGGCGTGGAGTGATGAACAAGGTCAAGTTTATGTTGGCAAAGATGAAGATGAAATTCGCAAAAAATTTAACTTGCATCAGGCCAAATTAACTCAAGATGAAGATGTACTAGACACCTGGTTTTCTTCGGCACTCTGGCCATTTTCTACCTTGGGCTGGCCGAAAGATACGAGCGAGCTTAAAACTTTTTATCCTACATCAGTATTAGTTACCGGTTTTGATATTATCTTTTTCTGGGTGGCCAGAATGGTGATGTTTGGCTTAAAGTTTACTGGGCAAGCTCCATTTAAAGATATTTATATAACTGGTCTCATCAGAGACAGCCACGGCCAAAAGATGTCTAAATCTAAAGGCAATATCTTAGACCCGATCGATCTTGCTGATGGTATTTCGCTAGAACAACTAATAGAAAAACGTACCGCTAATTTGATGCAAAAACATATCTTAGAAAAGATTGCTACCCAAACTCGTAAAGATTTCCCCCAGGGAATTACCGGTTTTGGTATAGACGCATTGAGATTTACCTTCTGCTCGCTTGCCACTACTAGTCGCGACATCAATTTCGACATGGCGCGCCTTGAAGGATATAGAAATTTCTGTACCAAAATCTGGAATGCCACTCGTTTTAGTTTAATGCAGCTAGAAAATTTTGATTATAACAATAACGATTGTGAATATAGCGTTGCGGACTACTGGATTGAAGATGCACTAAACAACACCATTAAAACTGTAATCACAGAGCTGGAAAATTATCGCTTTGATTTAGCTACTCAAGCAATCTATGAATTCACTTGGTATAAATTTTGTGATTGGTATTTAGAGTTAGTAAAACCAATCTTAAATTCCGATCAGCTCAGCCAAGCTCTCAAACAAGGCGCACGTAAAACACTAGCAACTATTTTGGAACGTCTCTTACGCCTAATCCATCCCTTTATGCCATTTATCACCGAAGAACTATGGCAAGAGGTAGCACAAAAGCTAGGAATTGCTCAGCCAACAATTATGCTGGGAAAATACCCATCCTTTGATGAAACAAAAACAGATCAAGAGGCAAGCAACGAGATAGAGTGGCTACAAAATATTATCTTAGCTATTCGTAATATTCGTGGAGAAATTAATATTTCACCGACCAAACCCTTGGGTTTGTTATTACATAAAGGTAACGAAAGTGATAAGCAAAACATTATTAAGCACACCAACTATCTCAAAACTCTGGCTAAATTAGCCACCATCGATTGGGTCAAAGATAATCAAATTCCTCCTTCGGCCTCTGCCATCGCTGGTAGTCTAGAGCTACACATTGTCATTAGCGAAGCAAATCTTGCTGCTGAAAAATTACGCTTACAAAAAGAGCTAGAAAAAATTAAAAAAGACTTAACCTTGCTGGCTAATAAATTAAGTAACCTCGGCTATACTTCTAAAGCACCTCAAGAGATCGTAGCCAAAGATCAAGCGAGGCTAACAGAAAATCAAGAGCT
>CAZTPH010000123.1:0-4495 GCA_964614705.1 uncultured Coxiellaceae bacterium | reverse complement strand
CATGTAAAAAGCTTGCTCAGGCAAATTGTCATATGCTCCAGATAAAATCTCTTTAAAACCGTGGATGGTATCAGCTAATTTTACATATTTCCCCGGTTTACCACTAAATACTTCTGCCACGAAAAATGGCTGGGAAAGAAAACGCTCTATCTTTCGCGCTCTGCTAACAATTAATTTATCTTCAGTAGACAGTTCATCAATCCCTAAAATGGAGATGATATCGCGTAACTCACGATAACGCTGCAAAGTACTTTGTACGGAACGTGCAACCTCATAATGCTCTTTACCAACAATTGACTGCTCAAGTTGCCTGCTACTAGATGCTAGTGGGTCAACAGCTGGGAAAATACCTAGCTCTACAATTCTTCTTGATAACACAATGGTAGCGTCTAAGTGGGCAAAAACTGTTACTGGCGAAGGATCGGTTAAGTCATCGGCTGGCACGTAAACTGCCTGAATCGAGGTAATCGAACCTGATTTAGTGGAAGTTATTCGTTCTTGTAATAAACCCATCTCTTCAGCTAACGTTGGTTGATAACCGACTGCCGACGGCATCCGACCAAGTAAAGCGGAAACTTCTACTCCAGCCAAAGTATAACGATAGATATTATCGACAAAAAACAAAATATCTCGTCCTTCATCTCTAAAATGCTCCGCCACGGTCAAACCACTTAAAGCCACTCGCAGGCGATTTCCAGGCGGCTCATTCATCTGGCCGTAAATCAACGACACCTTGTCTAATATCTTAGAATTTTCCATCTCTTGATAAAAATCGTTACCCTCCCGAGTACGCTCACCTACCCCAACAAACACCGAATAACCATCATGTTCAACTGCAATATTTCTAATCAACTCCATAATCGAAACTGTTTTACCAACTCCTGCACCACCAAACAAACCGACTTTACCGCCTTTAGCAAACGGGCATAAAAGATCAATAACTTTAATTCCTGTTTCTAATAGCTCTATATCTCCAGTCTGATCAACAAAAGCAGGTGGAGCACGATGAATAGCAAGTCTAGTATCAGACTCAATTTCACTTCCCCCATCAATAGCTTCTCCCAAAACATTCATAATCCGGCCTAAAGTTCCTTTGCCAACAGGAACAGTAATAGGAGACCCGGTATTAATTACCTCTAAGTTACGCTGCAAACCATCAGTCGGTCCCATAGCTACCGTACGGACTATTCCATCTCCCAATTGTTGCTCGGTTTCCAAAATTAATCCTGTGGTACTAACCCTTAATGCGTCGTAAATTTTAGGAGCCGTATTAGCGGGAAACTCCACATCCACCACCGCACCAATAATTGAAATTATTTTACCTTTTTGCATCTTCATTCTCTAAATAGTTAAACCGCTTCTGCCCCACCAACAATCTCAGCCAAATCATTAGTAATTGTAGTTTGTCGTGATTTGTTATATGCCACTTGCAGATCATCAATGATCTCTTGCGAATTATCGGTGGCATTTTGCATCGCCACCATTCTCGCTACCTGCTCACAAGCTACATTATCAACCACCGACTGGTATACTTGCATTTCCAAATACCTAGTAATTACCGTATCAAGCAAATCAGCGCTTTTAGGCTCATAAATATAGTTACTGCGCCCTCTATTATTTGCCCCATTTTCATCTATCAACGGTAACAACCTGGTTATAACTGGTTTTTGAGTGATCGTGCTAATAAATTCGTTGTGGGCAATAAATAATTGATCGAGCTGCTCAAGTTTATAACCATCCAACATTACTTTAATGGCACCCAATAAATCACTAATTTTAGGCAACTCACCCAAATCGACAACACTTGCCACCACATTAACCATCATCCCATGAAAAAAACTCTCTGCTTTTTTGCCAAACAAACACCATTCGATAGCCACATCCTGCTGCTGAAATTGATGAGCATGCTCTAAAACCTGCTTAAACAAATTTAAATTTAATCCACCACATAAACCACGATCGGTGGACACAACGATATAACCAACCTTTTTTAGTTGTTTATGTTCTCTAAGGTACGGATTATCATACTCGTTATCACTTTCGGCTATATGCTTAACTACTTCACTAATTTTTACCGCATACGGCATCGACGCTAACATATGTTGTTTAGCCTTACGCATCTTACTTGCGGCAACATTTTGCATTGCTCTAGTAATCTGCTGAATCTTCTTTACTGAAGCTATTTTATTTCTAATCTCTTTGGGAGTAGCCATAGTATTAAATCAAACGAACAAAATCTTTTTTAAATTCTTCAATAATCTCTAGTAGAGTATGCTCTAACTCACGCTCATAAACCGGATTTTTTTCTATTTTATCTAATAAGTCTTGATGGTGGCTATTAAAGTGGCCATGGAGTTGATGTTCAAACTCAACCACTCTATTTAATGCTATATCTAGTAATAACTCCTTCTCAATTAAAAACAAACTTATCGCCATCAAAGATATTCTGAGCGGAACAAATCTATCTTGTTTTAAAATCTCTATCGCTCGCGCACCATGATCTAGTTGTTTACGAGTAGACTCATCCAGCTCAGAAGAAAACTGAGAAAATGCCTCTAACTCCCGATATTGCGCAAGAGCTAAACGCAAGCCCTGACCAAGCTTTTTGATGATTTGAGTTTGAGCCGCTCCTCCAACTCGTGACACCGATAAACCAGCATTAATCGCCGGACGAATGCCGCTATTAAAAAGATCAGTCTCTAAAAAAATCTGGCCATCAGTTATCGAAATGACGTTAGTAGGGATAAAAGATGAAACGTCTCCGGCTTGAGTTTCTACTATCGGTAAAGCAGTCATGGACCCACTTTTGCCTTGAACTTTTCCTCCGGTTACCTGAGCCACATAACCTTCGTTTACTCTGGCTGCTCGCTCAAGCAAACGCGAATGGAGATAGAAAATATCGCCAGGATAAGCTTCCCTCCCAGGCGGCCTTCGTAGTAATAGTGATAATTGGCGATATGCCCAAGCGTGCTTGGTAAGGTCATCATAAATTATTAGAACATCTTCACCCAAGTCACGAAAATATTCTCCCATCGCACAACCTGAATAAGCAGCAATATACTGTTCTGCTGCAGAGTCAGATGCGGTTGCTGCCACCACAATGGTATGCTGCAAGGCATCATATTCAGCAAGTTTAGACACTATGTTTGCAAGTAGTGAAGTCTTCTGTCCAATAGCAACATAGATACATTTAACTCCACTATTTTTTTGATTGATAATAGCGTCAATTGCAATAGCTGTTTTACCAGTCTGACGATCACCAATAATTAACTCACGTTGTCCCCTACCTATCGGCACCATGGTGTCGATGGCCTTAATTCCAGTCTGAAGCGGAACATTAACCGACTTTCTAAAAAATACCCCTGGAGCAATTTTTTCAATCGGAGAAAAATTTTGGGTAGTAATTGCACCTTTATTATCGATTGGTTCTCCCAAAGCATTAACTACTCTGCCCAATAATTCCGACCCAATTGGAACTGAAAGAACTTTTCTAGTACATCTTACTTTTTGCCCTTCTTGAATATTTTCTCCTGAACCCAGCACCACAATACTAGTAATCTCTTGCTCTAAATTTAAAGCAATACCATAGCTCTCATTTTCAAATTGTACCATTTCACCTAGCATGACATCGAAAATTCCATAGGCTTGCACGATACCATCTTTGATACCTAGAATCGTTCCTTCGCTTTCGAGTTTAGGAATCGACTCAAAGTGTTTAATTCTATCTTTGATTACTTGACTAATCTGTTCTGGTTCTAACATAGACACTCTTTAATAGTAAATTTTTTTTTAATTGCTGTAATTTTCCCTTAATTGACCCATCAATTACCTTGCCATCAACATATAAAATAGCCCCGCCTAACAAACTACTATCGACTACACATTCTAATTGTACTCCTTTTTGATAACGCTCTTTTAAAACAGCTAATAAAGTATTTTTTTGCTCTCTAGCAAGCTCGCGCGCAACCACCATCTTAACCTCTAAAACATTGCGATAAGCTAATAATAACTTGCGATAGTAAACAACTATCTCCGGCAATAGGTTAAGATGTTTATGCTCCAACAATACTTTAATTAAATTACCCGCTTCACGAAAATCACCTACTGCCGCGGCAAATAGGTCTAGTTTTTCACCCCACTCAATTCTGGGATTGGCTAAAAGTTTACTTTCAGCGCACTCCGAAACTACTATAGATGCAAGATTAAGAAATAAACTCCAATCTTCCAGACGATCGCTATCTTTGGCTTGATCAAAGATCGCCTTAGCATAAATTCTCGATTGTTTAAACTTAATGCTCATCAATTAAATACTACTAATAACTTGATCAACTAACTTGCGGTCATCTTCCGCGTCAATTTTACGCGCCAAAACCCTCTCAGTTGCCACGATAACCAAATCTGATATTTGCTGCTTAAGCAGATTGCCCGCCCGATTAATTTCTTGCTGGATCTCATCTTCTGCTTGCGCCAAAATTTTTTCTTTTACAATCTTAGC
>CAZTPH010000122.1:0-4571 GCA_964614705.1 uncultured Coxiellaceae bacterium | reverse complement strand
AAGATTATTTTCTGAATCAAAAATAAAATATGTCTGCTGTTTATCATCTGATGGAAATATTTTAGCATAAGAAAAAATCTTTGCTCCAAAAACCAAATGGATTAAATTATGATTCAAAAGAAAAGGTAGCTTATTAATAGGATAAATATCATCAGTATTATTAATTAACTTTCTATAAAAAAACTCTGCGGTTAAATCATGATATATTTTACCATCGAGAGAAGATATTAACCCGCAATTCAACGGTACATAATTTATTTTTTTTATCTGCTCATAACACTCGGCGATATTTTGTCTATTTAAATCACTAGGGCCTGATGCTTCTGCTGATGAAAACGCTACTTTTTGCATTAGCAAAACAATAGCATCTTCTAAAGTAATACCTTTCACCAATACTGCCGCCAAATACTCTTGTGCACCATAACCACAAATATATTTTGGCTGAATATTTAAAGCAAATAACATCTCTACTAAAGCATAGACAATGGCAAATGAATAATATCTTGCTATATTTTTGTCAACTATTTTAGCAAAAGAAACGAAGTTTAGCTCAATATTCCCCCTTAAAAATATTGACGCACACTGTTGTAATTTTTCCTCAAAAACCTCATTAGTATCGCTTAATAAAGCAACCGCACGCAGAATCGAATCATCAATATTTAATTCTGGCAAAATAAAGATGAGTTCTTGAGAAAAACTTTTATCTATCTTTCTCATGTCATACTCTTGTAGCTGCAGTTTTAAAATAAACTCAGCTACATCTTTTGCTTTGATCATAACTCTATAATCAAAAGCAGCTCGTCCTGCTGTAACAGTAAATTCCATATCAATCAAATTGATATCAGGATTTTTACTAATAAAATCTTTATATCTCTCTGCTAATATTTTCAAAGCATCCTCTGTCTTGGCAGACAGTGGTAATAGATAATAAGGAAGAGACACAAGTGATCTATCATCTAATATCTGACTAGGAATTTTTCCTAAAATAAAATGGGCATTAGTACCACTAAAACCAAAAGCACTTACCCCAGCATACCTATCTATTAATTTTTCGTTACTTAGCCATTTAACCCCATTATTAGGAATAAAAGCTGGGATAGATTCTAATTGCAATAAAGGATTAACTTGCTCACAATTTATGTGAGCAGGAATATAGTTATACTCAAATGATAATAACGTTTTAATAACTCCTGCTATACCAGCTACTGCTTCAGTATGACCAATGTTCGTTTTTACAGAACCTATGATCAAAGGATTATCTAGTGTTCTCGCTTCCCCATATGCTTCACGTATTGCCATAATTTCTACTGGATCACCAAGATTGGTACCAGTACCATGTGCTTCAACATAAGATACTTGACTGGCTACAATACCAGCATTGTTTAAAGCTTGTTTAATTACAGCAATTTGGGCATTCATGTTTGGAGCTGTCAGACCATTACTTGCACCATCTTGGTTAATTGCACTACCTTTTATAACCCCCCAAATATGGTCTTGATCTCTTAAAGCATCTTGCAAACGTTTTAATAACAAAACTCCGCAACCTTCAGAACGCACATAGCCATCGGCATCATAAGCAAAAGTTTTACACTTACCATCCGAAGATAACATCCCGGCATGGGAAAAATTCATAGTTAACTCTGGGGTTAAAATCAGATTCACCCCAGCTGCAACAGCAAGATCACATTCACTATCTGTAAGGCTTTTAGCAGCAACATGGGTTGCTACTAACGAAGAAGAACAAGCAGTGTTAATTGATAATGCGGGACCAGTAAATCCAAAAACATAAGAAATCCTTCCGGAAAGTAGAGAAGATGAGGTACCAGAAGCAAAATATGGATTTAATTGTTCACTATTTTTACTAGCTTTAATTTGCAATAATTCATAATCATTACTAAAATTTCCCACAAAAACTCCGGTTGCCATCGAGGTTTTTGCTAACGGATTAATACCAGCATTCTCAAAAGCTTCCCACACTAACTCTAAAAGCATTCGCTGTTGCGGATCCATAGCTTCAGCTTCCCTTGGGGTGATATGGAAAAAATCTGCATCAAATTTATCTATATCGCTAAGAAACCCCCCTAGATGTATCTTAGCATCATCAAGCATGGCCAAATAATTTTTTCGCTCTTTAGGAACCGGAGTAATAACCCATTTTTTTTGCGATAATAACTCCCAAAAACTTTGCAAACTACTATCTAACATACCAGGAAATCGACAACTTATACCAACAATAGCAATATCACTTTCTTTATAAGAAGATGACACTTGTGGTAATTTTTTCTGCAAAGGATTTAATTCAATTTGATTATCCTTCCAACCTTTAGTTGCCGTGGTTAAAAAATACTTAACTAGTTCATCTGAAGTACTGCATTTAAAAAACAGCGTTGGACTAATATCCATGTTCATTTCTTGACTTAACAAGTTCCTCAATACCATTAAATCTAAAGAATCAAAACCTAACTCCATTAATGGACGATTAATATTACTAAAGATATTTACTTCATTTTTTACTTTTTGGATACAATCTAAAACGGTTTGCTTAATATCCTTATTAGCATTTAAACATTTAGTCTTACTACCTAGTAAAATCTGTCCGGCATTTTCTTGACCACCACTAAAGATATACTCAATTAAAATACCATAACCATCATTATCTAGATCATTTTGCCTAAAATTAGGTATAGCCGAAATAATTTTTGCCCCTTGGGACTCATGAAAAGCCAACACTGGTTCAACCAATAAACCAGAACTATTTCTCATCTGCATGTATTCGGCAATTTGATATTTCTTTTTATAATTTTTATAATTCTTACATCTAGTTACTCCGATTATTCTTTCTACCAAACTAGTAACTGAAAATTTTTGTAAAGCAAACTGGATAAATTGTTCGCCTAGCGAAAGATTTTGTTTTTCTGGGTCAATATTCATCCCTAATAAAACAAGGATCTTACCATCATTATTGTGCTGTTGATTAATTGGTTCTACGGTTACAATTCGTTTGGTAAACAAGCTACCAACAATTTTACCAGAAACCTCCAACACCAATTGACCACGAGGATAATCAATAATTCTCCGTTTAATCTCCTCCATAGTAGCAGCCAAAATATTACCCCAACACTTCTGTTCTAAATCAAATAATGCTAAAGAATCCTCTTCTAAAGCATAACGAATAATATATGGACGCTTTCGGAAATAATTTAAAGTAACCCTTTTATAGGGCAAAACCTCTGGAAATGCTTTAAAATATCTTGGTTGATTAAACAAACTTGCCGCTGCGGCTGCCATCAAAAAAGCCTCGGCAGTTACTAAATTTTGTAGAGCACATGCATGTAAAAAATCAAAATGCAAATTTTCTGTTTGTGCTAGAAATTTATTAACTACTTTATTTTCTAAAGAATGAACTTCAATTAACATCAAACCAAATTCAGACGCCACCTCACTCCATTTTTTTAGATGGTTGACTAAATTTTGATACATCTGTTCTGGAGCAATTAACGCTCCTATTGATCCAATAAATATATCATCTACGGTCAAAACTGAACTACTGGAAAAAATTACTTGGCTTTTATCTTCAACATAAGGTCGATCATGATCTAAAAAAGAGCGAATATGCAAAACCTTATTAGGATTTTCAACTCCCGCTTTTTTAAAGGCCCTAAATAAGGTTAATGGATCTATAATATTACCTTGAATCACTAAATTTGGGATACCATTTGCTGCAAGATTTTTTTCTGTCTCAACTAAAGCAGCCTGATTAAAATCAATACCTATAACTCGCAATGGATATTTTTGCATATTTCTACCACGCTGAGTTTTATTTTTTATGACATTAAACACCTGGATTAACAAAGAACCATCACCACACCCCATATCAGCAATATAATCAGGTTGCTCTTCTAATGACAATTCACTAAAAAGCAAATGAACAGCCTTGGTTAGTTCTTGAAAATATTTTTTATGCTGGAATCCGCTACCAATAACATTTAAAGTTCTATCAACATGTGATTCGGCATTGCTTTCACTACGCGTATATACTGAACTAAAATCGCCAAAAAACAAATCTTCATACCTGTGAATTAATGGTAAATATGAAACAACAGTTCCAAAATTCATTGCTCGTTCAAAAATAAACTTTCCTGCCGAGGTAAAAATAGGAGAAGAAAAACTTTTATCTTGTAACCACCCTTTAAAAAACATTAGATCAATTAATTCTTCTGATATAGACTCTGGAACTAAAGTAACCACATGTTTATCAGAATCATTGCCAAGGGTACTCAAAGCCAATAATAAAGGGACTATTATTATCCCATCTAATAACAAAGCTAAATCTTCTGGGCAATCATTCCATCGAGTTTTAATCAAATTTATCCAGGGAGCTAATCGTAAATTTGTCTTTCCCCGTAAATAATCAGAATAGGGAAAATGGTACAAAGACAAGCAATCCTCAGGAATAAAAAGATATTTTTCTGCGTCTTTAGTTAAATAAAACTCATTTGCATTATTTTTTTCTAACCATCCTAACGACTGAAGCATCCTTAAAAATGCATATATATAGCCTTCATTTGCCT
>CAZTPH010000121.1:0-4586 GCA_964614705.1 uncultured Coxiellaceae bacterium | reverse complement strand
AGTTAAGGTAAGTTCGCTAATGGTTTTTTCGCTAATGTCGTTAGGGTGTGATAATTGATATTCTTGCGCTTTTTTCAAAATATTATCCAGTAACAGAATATATCGAGGTAATCTTTGTACCGGAAGGATAGTGGGATCATCTTGGCCCAAAGTAATGCCCTTTTTGGTTAAGTATGCGTCAAAAGAGGATTTTTGAGTGATGGCCCTGATGAAAGATCCCTTGTTATTTGAGTTGGTTAATTCTTTAGTTAAAAGATCACAGATATTGTGAAGGGCAATATCAAACTTACCCTGGGTAAATAATTCTTCGGTGCTTTGTAGTAGATCTCCAAATGGGTCAGAGGATGAAAGTGTATGGTATGGAGAGAGAAAGTTAACTTCTACCGGATTTGGATACTTGCCGATTCTGTCGGATAGATTATGGACGCCATCTTTCAACTGACTACGAAATGTGCTTTCAGTTTTTGCTAGTTCACTAGAGGCAAGAAAAAGAGATTTTGCATCACCAAATTTTTTTTGGAGCAGAGTCTCTATAATTTTAACTAAATCATTGTTTTTAGCGGATAGATCACGGGATATGTTAGTGAGTTCTGTAAGCTCATTGTCAGTAGGATTTTGGGATTCTCTTGAATTGACCAAGGCGAAGATCTCTTTTTGCCGACCATTTAGAACGCTAATATCATTTTCTAAGTTGACTCTTGTTTTTTCCAAGGTAAGCAATTCTTCTACGTCAATGTTTTTACTATCTTTACTCATCATAAGAGCTCTCCTTTCGTTGCATCCTTAAATCATGGTTAATTCTAACTGAATTCTAACCTATTTTACTTATAAAATGAATAAATTTATTCTATGCTGCAGTGGCGCCTTATTTAAATTGAGGCTGCTGAAAACTGAAAAACAAGCTTAAAATAATCTTTGTAGAGCATCACCACTCTAGGTAAAGTGCTTTCTGAAAATTTGATTCGGGTTTCAGCAAACCCAAATTTAGGGTCAATTAATGAGCGATGATCAAGCATATTTTTGTGACAAGGCGATTTTGGGGATTCAGATGGGGAGATAAAGTCATTTTTGACTATGGTTTGCTTCCAAGGTAAAGTCAAAAAATTACTTTTTGTTACTTAATCTTTTGGCCATTTCTGTGCTAGAATGACGCTAAATTTTTGTAATTTTGGAGAAAAGAGAGAATGTTAATTAATTTAATTTTGTGGCTTAGAAACTTGTTGATTGCGTTAATTGGTGTCAGTGTTTCGGTTGTGGTATTTGGTGATAGTGTAGAATCTAATAAAACCATATCTATGGCAAGCATACCAGCAGCACAAGCAGCTCCTAGTATGATGGTGCCGGCTGCACCAGCATTTGATGTTAAGTCATATATTTTAATCGATGCTAATAGTGGTTATATTATTGCGGAAAAAAATGCCCATGAGAAGTTACCGCCAGCTAGTCTAACTAAAGTAATGACTTTGTATTTAATTGCTAATAATCTTCGCAGCGGCCGTATTCATCTAAATGATCAAGTGCTAGTTAGCGAAAATGCTTGGCGTACTGGTGGATCGCGCATGTTTATTCAAGTCGGTACTCAGGTGGCTGTTAGTGATTTAATCAAAGGTATAGCTATAGCTTCTGGTAATGATGCTACTGTTGCTATGGCAGAGCATACTGCAGGAAGTGAGTCGACTTTTGTGGGGCTGATGAATCAGCAAGCTAGAGAACTTGCGATGGAGAATACTAGTTATGCTGATAGCAGTGGTTTGCCTAATGATTATAATTATAGTACCGCAAGCGATTTGGCTAAATTGGCCAAAGCTTGGATTGCCAATTTTCCAGAATATTATCCGTGGTTTGGAGAAAAATGGATAAATTATAATAAAATTAAACAACCTAACCGCAATCGTTTGTTATGGCGTGATAATACCGTTGATGGTTTAAAAACTGGACATACTGATGAGGCAGGATATTGTTTGATTGCATCAGCATTAAGAGGCCAAACTCGTTTGATTGCGGTTATTATGGGGGCAAAAAGTGATGCTACGCGGGCAACGCAAAGTATGGCGTTACTTAATTATGGGTTTAGATTTTTTGAAACACGCAAATTATTTACTGCTAATACTCCCGTGGTTAAGCCTAAAGTTTTATTGGGCAAAGATAAGTACGCTTTGCTTGGATTTACCCATGATTTATACGTTACTGTACCTATTGGTCAGGGTAAGAATGTTAAGGTTAGTGCATCCATTGCAAAAAAATTGCAAGCGCCAATTGAAAAAGGCAGAGAGTATGGGTTATTAACGGTTACTTTGGATGGAAAAATTGTTACTACAGAAAAACTAATAGCTTTACAAGCCAACAAAAAAGCCAATTTTATTTTTGCTTTTTTTGATTATATTAAGGTGTGGTTTGTGAAGTAATTTTATGCGGTTAGTTTGCTTATAGCCTGCTATAGCGCATTAGATTTATTGAGCTAGTTTTTCTGCTTCTACATACGGTCTTTCTTCGCTTATAGGGGCTCGGGCGGCATCAGGTTTAAAAGGCATTGCTTTTAACTTTAGTCCTGCTGTGGTAATGGTTTGATATTGATTATTAAACTGACTTTTTATCTGGTTGCCAGCTTTTTCTTCTTGGTCAATTACCGGCAATTTTTTAATTACTTTAGGGGCGATATCTAATTTTTGTAAACTGCGACTTAATGCTTTAATTACCGCATCGTAGGCAATGATAGAAAAAACTGACGTCTGTTTATCAATATTTAATTTCAAATTTTTTAGATTAGCTAGTTTTTTATTGATACTATTATAATTAAGATTATTTAAACTTGTCTGTTCTTCTGTAGTTAGCGAAATACCATGTAACTCTTGTAGCTCTTTGACTAACTGTCCAACATGTTTTTGATGATGCTTGGCCCAGATCAAATCTTGTTCCGGAATTAATTTGTCTATTGAGGATAGATGCTGATTTAGCTGAGATTTAATTTCCTCAAGTTCTCTTTTTTGCTGTTTTATTTTGCCTAAGCGCTGCTCTAAATCTTGTTGATTTAATAGGTTTAGTTGATTAATTGGAGTTATCATTTATTTTGGCCCCGATTTTTCTTTTAGTGGAGGAAAATCTATTAGTATATTTTCAATTTTTTCACGTTCATGCACTAAGTCATTTACTTGGTGATTGATATTGTGAAGAGCGCCGTAGATTTTGGCTACAGCATTTAACGCATATAGTATAATTGCGCTTGGATGTTTTCTTGCGTTACTGATTTTTTCATCAGATAGTATTTTAACTAATTGAGCATTGTCAGCTTGGATTTGCGGTTTTTCTAGCGCCGAATATTTATTAATATATTCGCCTAAATTAGGCATCTCCTTATCAAGCAGTGACAACAATATAGCTGTTTCTGTAGAGATAAAATCGTTCATATCTTCTCCTTCCATTGCCATGATCCAGCTTAGTAGTATAAATGATCTTGATCAAAAAAGCTAAAAAATCAATTTTTAATTGGTTGATTTTTTATGCCATGAGGTACATGGCCGGTAGCAACATGATTGCTAGCAGAAAGACAATGGATCTTTTGGTCGTCAAAAAAGATATCCGCACCAAAAGCGCCTAAAAATTCGCCTTTATCCGTACCGCCGAGAAACAGTACTTCATCAATGCGAATTTGCCAACTTCTAAATGTTCTAATTACTCGCTCATGGGCAGGCGCTGAGCGAGCAGTTACTAGCGCAGTTCTAATTGGGCAGTTATCCTGGGGGAGCTGTTGTTGTAAATAGTGGAGGGCCTGTAAAAATCCTTGTAATGGGCCAGTAGCTAAGGGAGTAAGTGCGTCTTTAACTTCATTTTCTGCAAAAGCGGCTAAACCTTGGTGGTGATTAATTTGCTCAGATTCGTCTGAAAATAACACTGCATCACCATCAAAGGCAATGCGTAATTGCTTGCTTTCATTTTGAGCCTTCTTAGATGGCATAATAACTGCTGCAGCGCATCCTGATTCTAAAGCATCTTTTACGTCATTTGAATTGGCTGATAAAAACAGGCTCGAATTAAAAGCTTGAGCGTAGCGGTGTGGACTAGAGCCGCCCGTAAATACTGCTCTAGTAATATCTAGTTTATAGTGTTTAATGCTGTTAAATACCCTTAAACCAGTGTCGGCGGTATTACGAGAAAGCAGGATAACTTCAACATAATTTCCATATTGATTAAGGTTTAATAGCTTTTTTACCAGCATAAATGCTACTCCTGGTTTTAATAACTCATTTTCATGTTCGATTTGATATTTAGCGTAAGCTTCTATACCATCTATTTCATAAATGGAATTGCTTTCGTCGAGATCAAATAATGCTCTTGATGAGATGGCAATCACTAGTTTAGTATTCATATAATTCACTGCATAATATTTTTATGGTTTTAGCTCCACCACTTGCTATTAGTATAGCTAATTTACTGGTTTCTTACCAGGGTAAGACCATTTTTGATCAGTTTGTTCTCGATTTACCTGCTGGTAAATGGAGTACCATTTTAGGAGCAAGTGGTGTTGGGAAAAGTACACTATTAAGATTTATGGCCGGATTGAATTTTAATAATGATACAGTCCATTCTGG
>CAZTPH010000120.1:0-4698 GCA_964614705.1 uncultured Coxiellaceae bacterium | reverse complement strand
CATCTACATTATTCATACTGGAAAATACTTACTCTTTTACTAAATATGCTTTGGTGGGGATGACTGCAAACAAAAAGAGGCTAAGTTATTTTGTAGAAAACTCGGTGATGGTGGTTGCCGCGCTTAACCCTATTATTGGTTATGATAACGCCAGTCGTGCCGCTAAATTTGCTTTAGCTAAAAATATCTCGATTCGGGAGGCGGTAGTGGAGCTCGGGTATTTGAAAGTGGGGGAGTTTGATGAGGTTATTATAAAAATGTTTAAGGGTTAATTATATATGATGAAAAAATTAATCTATATTATAGTTATTGCGATTTTGGGGTTACAATCTTTGGTTAGTGCTAGCCCAAAAAACGCAGTTAATATTCTTACTAAATATAACTATCTTAGGTCTCCTAAGATAGCGAAAATGATCAAAGAAAAATGTGGTGTAGATATCTCTTATGATGAGTATTATGCCAGCAGTGAGTGTGCGGATTTTATCTCTGAGTCGGGTGGGTTGAATTATTATGACATAATAATTTTTCCTAATGGGATATATGAGCTTTTTAGTAAAAAAATAGCCATGACAGGATCTACCCTTAATCAAATAACCAAGTATTATAATCCAGTGATTAAAAAACTTTACTATTCGAGGGATTATCCAAGCAATGTTGTATATTTTGCCATTTCTGTTCCGGGTTTTATTTGGAATCCTGATACTGTTAATATATCAAAGGATGATGGGATAGAACAGATGTTTTTAAAAGCGCAAAATAATACTGTAATACTAAAAAATAGCCGCGCCGCTATCCTAAAATTAATCGGAAACAATTACGATATGTCTCCAACGGCCCTTGCTGATAGATTTAAAAAAATCATTGCAATAGCTAATGTGTATATAACCAATAGTTACAACAAGCTATACGATAGGAATAATTTTGCTTTTGCTTTTCAAAACTCAGGTGACGCAATTGCAATCATTAAAAAATCTAAAAATAAAAAACTACATTTTCTTATCCACCCAAAGTATTCTTATTTAACCTATGATGTATTGGTGGAGATAAATTTGCGACCAGAAACTCGTTGTGTAGCAAAAATTTTGGCAGGCAAGGAGGCGTTAAAAATAATGCAGACGGAAACGTTTTATCTTTCTCCTTATGAAACATATTTATCGGTCGATAGTCCTTTGTTCCAAGAAGCTTATAAACCATTATTTGATAAATCCTATGATCTAAAGTGGTTCAATCCTTTTACAGGCGGCAATGTAGAAAAACATAATAAGCTACAAAGTATGTGGCATAAAATTCACGTTCTGCCACAAATAATGAAAAATCATAAGTTGATTTTGAGGTAAGAATGGTCGTAAAAATGAAAGGCCTTAAAGATATCATTCGCTCGATCAATATTAATATAGTGGCTTCGTTTTTCTTAATTTTACTTTTTTTGATTATTATAATTAGTATTGTTTATACTGGTTATAAAAAGAAGGAGGAACAGATAATTTCACAGAAACTAAATGCAACGTTTGGTGTATTTAATACTAAATTATCTCAAAAACTTATTTCTATAACAAAGCATGATAATTTTATTCAGTATCTCCACGCGGGGTGGATGAGTAGAGCACATCGTTATGCCCCACTTTTGGCTATAATATTATATACTGATTTGGAGGCGATCAAAGGGATAAATATATACAATGATCTAGGAGAAAATATCTTTGCGTATGGTACAAATACCGAAGACTTTATAACTTTAAATCTTTGCTATTTGAATAGAAGATTTTTGAATTTTGATGTTGGTATTTGTTCTTATAGTTGTATGTTATATTTTGATAAACGGGCGATTGTAGCAGAATTGAAAAAAATTAATCCAGAGCTTATAGATTGTACCAATTGCGGTAAATCATTGATAATTGCTAACTCGTTTGGTGATTTTCCTGTGGCTAGGGTTAATAATATGAATATAGATTTAACGGTTAAAAAGAGTCCAGATGCAATTTTATGGCAGATATTAGCGTTTGTGACTGGTATATTATTGGCTTTGGTTATATGGAATGTAAATAGAATAAAGAAAGTATTCAAAAAAAATCTTTATGATCCTATTATCGAAATAACCTCAAAAATTAAAGAACATACAGAATTGCCAACAGTAGAGACTGAAGAGTTATTTTACCTGGCTCAGCAAATTGATCAATGGAAAAATCAAATTGTGGAATTGGAAAGACTTAAGGCTCAGGAAAAAGCTAATGAAGATAAATTTAAGATGATGCAATCCGTAGGCGCCAGTATTGCTCATGAATTACGTACACCCCTAAGGGCAATCATATCTGGGATCATCGGTATTGAAAAATATCTTCCTATTTTACTAAAGAACTATGATCAAGTTAAGGTTCTTGGTTTGGTTCAAGATGTTATACCAGCCAAACAAATTGATCTGCTACATAAGGTGTTGGCCAACCTTAAGGCCGAGGGAGAGTCTGCAAATGTTATTATTGATATGTTTTTGATGAAAATCAGGGAGGCTATCGCCAGTACACTGGTAACCAATAAATTGTCGATTGCAACCTGTGTTAATGAAGCATTAAATAGATACGTGTTTCAGAAAAATGAAAAAGATCTAATAGAATATAATGCTACCAATGAATTTATATTTTCTGGGGATACAATTTTAACCGAACATATTTTATTTAATTTACTTAAAAATGCGCTATACTATATTGCTAAAGCCAAGAAAGGAAAAATATATATTTATTTTAAACGCATTAATGAATGGAATGAGTTGTGTTTTAAAGATACTGGATTTGGAATAGTTGCTGATGATTTACCGTATATTTTTGATAAGTTTTATTCTAAAACAGAAGGTGGCGTGGGTATTGGTCTTTCATTTTGTAAAATGGCAATGGAGTGGATGGGAGGAAAAATTACCTGTGAATCTGTTGCTGGAGAATATACAGAGTTTATTTTATACTTTCCAATACTTTAGGAGTGATTATGTCGTCAAATGTAGCTTGTTGTTATTATCCGACTACAGTAGTGTTTGTCGATGATAACCAATCATTTTTGGATAACATTATATTAAGTATGAGCACGAGCATTAATGTGGTTTCTTTTACCGAACCAACTAAGGCCATTGAATATTTGAATATGCATGCTATATCATCATTTACCCAAAAGTATTTTAAGTCATTAAAAGAAAATGATGATGATGCTAAGGACTTTGGTTTTAATGTTAGTAATGTTGAACACGGGTATATTGATATAGATTTGTTTAAAATTCATAGAGAAATCTACAATGCCGATCGGTTTAATAATTCTATTGTGGTAGTGGTTGATTATACCATGCCAGAAATGAACGGAATGGAGTTGTGTAAATTTTTGCAGCATCTGCCCATCAAATTTATTTTGATTACTGGCGATGCAACCTTAAATAACGCCATTGAAGCATTTAATCAAGGGCTTATTCATCAGTTTATTCCTAAAAGCTCCAATAATTTTACTGATCGATTACAAAGTGCAATTTTTTCATTACAAGAAAAACAATTTGAAGAGTCGTCTAGTGCAATTATCAAAAGCTTATCGGCAACCTCTATATTTCTCAATGATTTATCATTAACCAGCTTTATCAAAGATTTCTTTAAAAAAAATGAAATAATAGAATACTATCTAATTAATCGATCCGGTGGGTTTTTAACCTTAAAAGCAGATGGTTATATATCATGGTTAGTAATAAAAAGTGAAGATGAAATGATAGAATATGAAAATGTTGCTAAAGATAATTATGGTGATAGTAGGATCATAGAAGATTTACATTCTAGAAAAAAGTTACTTTTTCTTACCACAGAAGAAGAGCATATTAATGTTAGTGTAGAAGATTGGGGACAATATCTTTATCCAGCAACCAAAATTAATGGTGATAATGGTAGTTATTATTATGCTAATATACCACAATTAGATCTTAGTAGAGGTTGGAGTCCAGTTGACCGAATTATTTCGTATAATGAATTTTTAAGACAATTGTGATTTTCTTCTTATCCATGATACCGGCGCTATATCTACCAATTTGATATCATACATTATGGATATGCATTGGTTATTTAATGATAGTAGGGTAAAGAGATCTGAGCTGCTACCTTTTTGAATTTGGCGAAGAAATATTTTATTGTTTTTAGTACGAACGATGCAGTTTAGTCCTATAGCTTGAGCAAATTGTTCTGGTGGCAATTTAACACCAGCTACTAGATCACCAGATGAAAATATGGGTCCCATTGAATTATCATCTACTGTTGTGCTTAAGGTATTCCAATTATTATTGTTACAAAAGAACTCTAGTTCTGCTTTAATACGCAACTCTTCTAGTTGTTCTTGAGGTAGGTTTTTGGAAAGACTTAAGATATTTCTAATATTATCATTCTGATGAGTTAAAATTTTTCTAGGCGGTGTTCCAATCCCAAGCATTAACCAATCTACGGAGCTATTAATTCCTTCGAGATTTAAGGCATTTACGAGTAACTCAGCTCTTTTAGTCGGAATACCACCAAATCTGCTGTTTTCCCAGCCTTTATAAGTAGAGAACGAAACTTCAGCAATTTGAGCCATATCTTTCCTGGATAATTTCGCCAGATTTCTTAATTGAATCAATCTATTAGCTTTTTCTTCGAGCAGTTCAGGCATATTTAATTTTTAATATTATTATGTAGTATAAAACTTTTTATAATT